>CAINEG010000283.1 GCA_903847655.1 uncultured Bacteroidota bacterium | reverse complement strand
TAAACCCTTTTTTATAGATCTCCCAGCTCATGTTTGTATAAATAGATTTGATAGTTATAGTTTAATGATATTATTTCGCGTCAGATTAAACTATATATGAAAGTAAATTTAAGGTCATTTAAGCAAAAACTTAGATATAATGCTAAACAATTCAAATCCTTCTTGTCAAAGTTGGAGAAGAAAACGCCTAAAGGCTTAGATCAAATTACACAAAAGCTTAGTCCTGAAGTTTGGAAAGAAATAGATTGTTTGAGTTGTGCCAATTGTTGCAAAACAATGAGTCCCACATTTACACCTACAGATATTAAAAGAATTGCCCATCATTTTGAAATGACCCCCGCTGCTTTTAAAGAGAAGTGGTTGGTATTTGATAAGAAAGATAAAGATTGGTTGAATAAATCACAGCCTTGTCAATTTTTGAATTTGAAAACGAATAAATGTAATATCTACGCTATAAGACCTGCGGATTGTTCCGGTTTCCCGCATTTAACCAAAAGAAAAATGACGGAGTATATGCATGTACACAAACAAAACGTTGAATTATGTCCTGCTACTTATAAGCTGGTTGAAAAGATGCAAGATTTAATGTCCTAGTTTATTTTAAAAATAAACATCTTCTATAAAAAGTAATTCCCATTGTTTTTGTTCATTGAGAAAAATGGAAACCACATCAAATTGTAGGTATTTCCATTGGGGGTGTTCATATTGAAAAAATGCGGCTGCGTTTTTAAGAAATTGCATTTTCTGTCGATGAATAAATTGTTCAGGATAGCCAAATTCAATACTCGTTCTTGTTTTCACTTCAATGATATGTAAGAGATTATCCTTATTGGCAATAATATCTATTTCTAAATGCTTGTATCTCCAATTTCGATGCATTATCTCAAAGCCTAGTTCACTAAGGTGGCGGATAGCCCTATTTTCGCCAAAAATCCCAATTTCTTTGTTGCTCATTTAAAATTCATTTAGCTTTATCCTATAGCTCAAACATCGACATTTTAACTACATGCAAAAAGCGTATAAATTACTTGGAAAACATAGACATTATGATTGGGGAGGCACCAGTTTCATTCCAGCCATGATGGGGATCGAAAATGTCAACCATCTACCTTATGCAGAATATTGGATGGGCGCACATCCTAGCGCTTCCTCTATGATTCAAACAGCGCAGGGCTCTATTAGTTTAGATATTTTAGTGAATGAAAATCCAGAAAAATGGCTAGGGGCCAAAACATTTAAAAGCTTTGGAGTATTGCCCTATTTATTTAAAGTATTGGATGTTGCCAATATGTTGAGCATACAAGTACATCCTAGTAAAGAAAACGCGATCAAGGGTTTTGATAAAGAACAAGCACTTGGCATTCCCATAGATGCTAGTCACCGCAATTACAAAGACCGAAATCATAAGCCAGAACTAATGGTGGCTTTGAGTGATTTTTGGTTATTGCATGGATTTCTTCCACCTGCTCAATTAGAAGAGCGATTACAAACTTATTTTCCCTTACGTTCTTTGATCAATGAATTCAAAGGTGTAGACTACCAACAATTGTATACCTTTTTTATGCAGTTGCCCGTAGCCGTTTCAGATCAAATATTAAAACCATTATTGCTGGAAGCAGCAGATGCAGTAAAAAATGAAACCGCGGGTAAATTAGATCCACATTATTGGGCCCATAAATATTATGCAGATGGAATACCAAGTGCTAATATTGACAAAGGTATTTTTTCCATTTACATTTTGAACATTGTATATGTACCTAAATACCAAGGGGTATTTCAAGATGCTGGTTTATTACATGCTTATTTAGAAGGTCAAAATATAGAATTGATGGCCAATAGCGACAATGTATTAAGAGGTGGCTTGACTAATAAGCATATAGACATCAAAGAATTAATTGAACATGTGCGCTTTGTACCCACTTATCCTGCATTATTAAATGGGGACAGGATCAATGATCATGAAATAAATTATCCATCTACTGCCCCAGACTTTGGTTTAACAAAAATTAGTTTAAATAAGGGAGAATCTTCAACAATGGCCACTCATTCCATGGAGGTCTTATTGGTCACCGAAGGAGAAGTCTTGGTGGATCAGCTGACCCTGAAAGCAGGGGATAGTGCTGTCTTAACAGCAGCTACAAAGCTTACCATTGTTGCAAAGCAGCCGTCCGTGTTGTTCAAGTCTTTCGTTCCAAAATAAGTTTATTCACAATTGAGGAAAATCAAAATTAAATAATCTAAGGTTGAACCCTTATTTTTGTCTAGAAGGTTTAAATATACTTCAAAGACCATTTAAATAAATTAAAGATGAAATTGAACAAACAAATTATAGTAGCCCTTGTGATCATGATTGCAACCAGTGCCTTGTACCGTGTTTTGCCTGGCAGACCTTATGGATTTGCACCTCAAATTGCCATTGCCTTATTTGGTGGTTCATTGTTTGCAACAAAAAAACAATATGCATTTTTGTTGCCCATTTTATCTATGTTTATTTCAGATCTATTATATCAAGTATTGTTTCAATTACATTTAAGTCCTATGCAAGGATTTTATGAAGGTCAACTTTTAAATTATATTTTAATAGCAGGGACTGCAGTTTTTGGTTTTGGTTTACAAAGCAATCAATTATCTAAATACATCGTTGGTTTTTTAGCTGCCCCAACAGCCTATTTTATAGTGTCCAATAGTTTGGTATGGGCACAAGGAGGAGGGTATCATCATGCTTTTAACATCACTGGTTTTATTCAAACAATGATCGATGGATTACCATTTTATCCTTATAGTGTTGCTGGAACCTTAGTATTTGGAGGCGTATTGTTTGGTGCTTTTAGATTGCTTCTGCCTAAGTTCAAAGCCATCTAAATTTTACGAGTACTTTTACTTAAGTAATTCGTTGGCTTCAAATTCAGCATCTATTTTCCAAGGACCATGGTCTGCCGCTGTAGTGGCTAATTCATCGCATCTATTGTTGTATTTGTTGGTGCTATGTCCTTTTACCCAATGAAATTTTATTTGATAGTGTGCCGCCAATTGATGGTATTGCAACCATAAATCTTTGTTTTTTTTACCGCCCTTGAAATTTGTTTTGATCCAATTGTCCAACCATTTTTTTTCGACAGATTCAACCACGTATTTGCTATCTGTGAAAATATGAACGGGCAATTCCTTTGTTTTTAAGGCAGCAATGGCTTTAATGACGGCCAATAATTCCATTCGGTTATTGGTGGTTTTTCTGTAGGCCTCTGAAATCTCTTTTACTTTGTCACCCCACATTAAAATGGCACCAAATCCACCAGGGCCTGGATTGCCTCGAGAAGAGCCATCGGTATAAATTTCTATTTTATCCATTATTTTTCGTAATCGACTGATAATAAAGAGAATACATAAATATACGTATCCTTCTATCATTTCCACAAAAAACTAGTTAATGTGTTTTATTTACACTTTATTTTTTTATCTTTAATCCCTTGTAAAAACGATGGTTGAAAAATTTTAATTAACGATAGATTGGATAAATTGTTGATATGCAAAGAGTTGAAGAAAGTATACATACTTTGAATAAGAATAAAAAGGGGACCCATAGTAATAAGTCTAAGTTAAAGAAGATCAGTTTTCATCTTAAATACCAAACTACCTATGGCCAGGAGATATTTGTATATGGCAATCATCCATTACTAGGCAATGGTCAAATAGAAAAAGCCCTTCCACTAGTTTATTTAAATGACAATTATTGGGTTTTACATTTAGCCTGGAATCCCGATCCAAATGATGCATTGATAAACTATCATTATTACATTAAAAATACAGATGGTACCAAAGTATTTGATTGGGGTAATGATAAATGCTTTAATGCCCATAAAGTACTGAGTAGTGAATTGGTGGTTTTGGATACATGGAATTATGCTGGTTATATAGAAAATGTTTTTTATACAGAGCCTTTCTCCAATGTTTTATTAAAACATGCTAAAGTTCAAAAGCCTTCTAATGGTATTGAACAAAGTACCACCCATATATTTAGGGTTAAAGCTCCATTATTAGAACCTCATCAAACTATTTGCATGATTGGGGAAGATCCATTAATTGGCGCATGGGATTCAACAAAAGCCTTGTCTTTAATTAAAATAGCGGAGACCCCATATTTTGAAATCAGCTTGAATTTAAATCAAAGCAATTTCCCCTTTGTTTACAAATATGGTGTTTACGATACAGTTAAAAAAGAATTTGTAAATTTTGAATTGGACAACAATAGAGTCTTACATGAAGGAGTGGGTAAAGATAAGTTAGTCATCATCAATGATGGTTTTGTTCATTTAAATAATACGCAATGGAAAGCAGCAGGCGTAGCCATTCCAGTGTTTTCATTGAAATCAAAACAAAGTGTTGGCGTAGGAGAATTTACAGATATACACCTATTGGTGGATTGGGCTAAAACAATTGGCTTAAAACTAATACAATTGTTGCCATTGAACGATACTACTGCAACACATAACTATATGGATTCTTATCCCTATGCAGGGATATCTGCTTTTGCATTGCATCCCATGTTTATTCGAATCAAAGACCTATTACACAAAGGGCAGGAAAACATTGTAAAACCTTATAAGGCATTAATGCAATCTTTGAATGCATTAGCGGAGGTAGATTATGTGGCAGTGATGGACTTGAAATGGAAATTATTAAGAATACTTTACATAGAAAATGGAAAGCAGGATTTGGCATCCGATGAATTCAAAGAATTTTATGATCATAATGCACATTGGCTTGTTTCCTATAGTGCATTTTCCTATTTAAGAGAATTACATGGTACGGTTGATTTTAATCAATGGCCTACGCATGCCAAGTACAATGAAGCAGCTATTGAAAGCTTAACAAATCCCAAAGCGAGTACCTACGAAGAAATTGCTTTTTATTATTTTGTTCAATATCATTTGCATTTGCAATTGAGTGCAGCTAGTAAATATGCGCATGAAAACGGCATCGTCTTAAAGGGCGATATTCCGATTGGCGTATATAGATATGGTGCAGATGCTTGGCAACATCCCAACTTGTTTCATATGGACATGCAAGCTGGAGCACCTCCAGATGATTTTGCTGTGAGAGGGCAGAATTGGGGATTTCCTACTTATGATTGGGAAGCCATGGCAGCCGATGATTTTAAATGGTGGAAACTTAGGTTTGAGCAAATGAGCTTTTATTTTGATGCATTTAGAATTGATCATATTTTAGGATTTTTTAGAATTTGGAGTATACCCATGCATGCCATTGACGGAATCATGGGACATTTTGTACCAGCCATTCCAGTGAGTATACATGAATTCAATAGTCACGGTATTTCTTTTGATAGGCAACGTTTTACAAAGCCTTTCATCAATGAAACCATTTTGTACCAATTGGTAGGTCAGGACAATGATTTTATCAAAACAAATTTTTTAGTCAATAGAGCAGAGGGTGTTTATGATTTATTGCCTGCTTTTCAGACACAAAGGCAAGTTGAGGCTTATTTTTTATCTCTTCCCAAAGATGATTTTCATGAAAAAATAAAAAATGCACTCTATCATTTAATAAGCAATGTATTATTGATTGAGTCTACGGATGCCCAAGCTTATCATTTTAGGTTTAACATAGAAGGCACGAGTTCATTTCAGCAATTGGATCAGAAAACTAAAAAAGTATGGAGAGATTTATATAATAATTACTTTTTCCATAAGCAAGAGCAAGTTTGGGAAAAAGAAGCCATGCAAAAATTGCCGATGTTAAAATTGGCTACCAATATGCTAATATGCGGAGAGGATTTAGGATTGGTTCCTTCCAGTGTACCGCAAGTCATGCAGCAATTAGGTATTTTAAGTTTAGAAGTACAAAGAATGCCCAAAGCAAGCAATACCACTTTTTTTAATCCCAAAGACGCAACTTATTTAAGTGTAGTGACACCTTCTTCACATGATACAAGTACCATTAGAGGTTGGTGGGAAGAAAACAAAGAAAAAACACAACAGTTTTACAAAGAGGAATTAGGGAAGATGGGCGATGCGCCCACTTATTGTGAACCATGGATTAACAAAGCCATTTTATTGCAACATTTATATTCTCCTTCCATGTGGTCTATCTTTCAATTGCAAGATTTTTTTGGCATTGATGAATCCATAAGAAGAAAAGATCCAAATGAAGAAAGAATCAATGTTCCAGCCAATCCCAAGCATTATTGGAGGTATCGCATGCACTTAAGTCTTGAAGATTTGTTGACTCAGGATAAGTTTAATAAAGAATGGGCATTAGCCATCAAAGAATCTGGCCGCTAAATAGGGCTGTTTTGTATCTTAGCTAAAATAATTCATCGTGCAACTCGACTACTGGGAACAAAAATTACCTTTCGAATATCCTTTTACTATTTCCAATGGTAGGACCAAGACGCATCAACCTAGTTTAATGGTAAGATTATCTTTGGGCAATTGGGTAGGTTATGGCGAAGCACCAGCCATTGTTTATTATAATGTTACAGTTGAACATATGATGGTGCAATTAGAAAAGCAAAGAAAACTAATTGAAAAATTTGCATTGATTGATCCTGAAAGATTTTGGCATTTTTTACATCATTTATTTCCACAAGATCCTTTTTTAGTTTGTGCTTTAGATATGGCTGGATGGGATTTGTTTGGTCAAATGAAAAAACAACCCCTGCATGAGATGTGGAATACCACCTGGAATGAAAATACAAATACACCCATTTGTGATTATACTATAGGCATTGATCCCATTGAAAAGATGGTAGAGAAAATGAAAGCAAATCCTTGGCCCATTTATAAAATTAAAGTAGGGACCGATTATGATATTGAAATGATAACTGCGTTGCGTGCAAATACCGATGCGCCATTCCGCGTCGATGCCAATGCAGGATGGACCACCGAAGAAGCCTTGCAAAAAATTCCAGCCCTTGCTAATTTAGGGGTGGAATTAGTGGAACAACCTTTGGCTAAAGACAATTGGGAGGGGATGGCACAATTAAAAGTAGCTTCCACACTTCCTTTATTTGCAGATGAATCCTGTGTGTTTGAGAAAGACGTGGCCACTTGTGCTAACTACTTTCATGGTATTAATATTAAATTAACTAAATGTAGTGGCCTTACGCCTGCTTTAAGAATGATTAAGGAAGCAAAGACCTTAGGCTTAAAAGTAATGATGGGTTGTATGAATGAAAATGTAATTGGTTCTGCGGCCATTGCACAATTTTTGCCTCAATTGGATTATGTAGATATGGATGGACCTTTATTAATGACCCAATTAAATGGGGAAGGACTTCATTACAATTATGATAATATTACAGGTAAAATAAACCCTTTGACTAAACCAGGATTAGGAGTTCAATTTAAAATGCCATTTAAAAAATAAGTATGACCCCAGAACGTTCGGAGAAATTATTAAAAGTTTTGAGTAAACGTCAATCCAATTTAACCGTGGTATTGGAAAATGTGCAGGATCCACACAATGTTTCTGCAGTGATGAGAACCTGTGATGCAGTGGGTATCCAAGAAGTGTATGTGCTTACCACTAAAATTCCTAGACATAAAAAATGGGGTTATAGAAGTAGCAGTAGTGCTTTGAAATGGTTGACCATTCATGAATTTGATCAATTAGAAGAATGTGTGGCTGCCTTAAGAAAAAATTTCTCCAAAATATTGACCACCCATTTGTCCAGTGATGCAGTGAGCTTACACGAGATTAATTTTACGGAGTCCGTGGCCTTGGTATTTGGCAATGAACATGCAGGGGTTACCGAAGAATTTAGAAATTTAGCAGATGGGAATTTTATAATCCCTCAAATGGGTATTATCCAAAGTTTAAATATTTCAGTGGCTTGTGCCGTTAGTATTTATGAAGCCATGCGTCAAAAAATAAATGCTGGCCATTACGAAAAAGCTTCTTTGCCCACTGTTCAAATGAATGCCTTATTAAATCAATGGGGTTTGGAAGAGGAGACCCCAGAAGTGTACAATAATTCCAAGTTAAAAAGGAGTTAAGCTATTAATAGAGCCTTAGCCAATTACATTTTTTCAGGCACTGCAATGCCTAGCACGCTCATTGCTTTTTGCAAAGTAGCTGCTGTTAAAATACCTAATTGAATTCTTAATTGTTTTTTAATTTCCGATTCAGCATTGGCAATAGAATGTTCGGCGTAAAAGGTATTGAATAATTTAGCCAAATTAAATGTGTAAATGGCAATTTTAGAAGGGTCTAAATTTTCTGCAGCTTCATTTACAACAGCAGGGAAAATAGAAAGTTCAATAGCCAATTGTTTTTCCAAAGGCAACAGTTCATTGGCAGTAAGGGATACTGTAGTGCCTGTTTTTCTTAATATACTTTTAATACGCGCATGGGTATATTGAATAAAAGGGCCAGTGAAGCCATGGAAATCAATGCTTTCTTCCGGATTGAATATCATTTTCTTTTTAGGATCCACTCTTAATAAGAAAAACTTAAGGGCACCCAGTCCAATGGTATTGTATAAATCGGTCAATTGGGTGGGGGTAAAATCATCCACCTTGCCCAAGGATTCTGTTTTTTCTTTGGAAATAGCAATCATCTCGTCCACTAAATCATCCGCATCCACCACCGTGCCTTCGCGGCTTTTCATCTTACCTGTAGGTAGTTCCACCATGCCATAACTCAAATGATAAATACCATCTGCAGCAGGTTGTTCTAGTTTTTGACAAATTAATTTTAAAACTTTGAAATGATAATTTTGTTCATCACCCACTACATAAATACTTGCATCGGTATTAAATTCCTTTTGTTTTAATTGGGCTAGTCCAATGTCCTGCGTCATATATACCGAAGTGCCATCTTTTCTACGAACAATTTTTTCATCTAATCCATCTGCAGTTAAATCAATCCAAACCGAGCTATCTTCTTTTTGATAAAATACTTTTTTCTGTAATCCTTCTTCCACCAATTCCTTCCCTAATAAATAAGTATTGCTTTCATAATAAGTTTTGAAAAAATCAGAACCTATTTTTTTATAAGTCACTTCAAAGCCTTCATAAACCCAGGCATTCATCTTTTTCCATAAATCCAAAGTGGCAGTATCTCCTTGTTCCCATTTCAACAACATTTCTTGGGCTGCTTTAAAGATAGAAGCTTCTTTTTCTGCTAAATCTTGAGTCATACCGCCACTTACTAAACCAGCAACTTCTGCTTTAAATGCCTCATTGTATTTAACGTAATAGTCTCCCACAAAGTGATCGCCTTTTTTATTGGTCGAAGAAGGTGTGGCGCCATTCGCAAACAATTGCCAAGCAATCATACTTTTACAAATATGTATTCCACGGTCATTGACAATACAAGTTTTTACTACTTCATGTCCTTGCAGCTTTAAAATTTCTGCAATGCTCCATCCTAAAAAATTATTTCTTAAATGGCCTAAGTGTAAAGGCTTATTGGTATTAGGGGAGGAGTACTCCACCATAATTTTTCGCTTTATATCAACTGCCGGTATTAATTCATTGGGATTTAAATTTTGAATAAACTCAAACCAGTAATCGTTACTAATAGTAAAATTTAAAAATCCTTTTACGATATTGAACTTAGTAATAATACCTGGCAAGGCTTTTTGCATGGCTTCTCCCAATTCACCTCCCACGATATCGGGACTCTTGCCTAATTGTTTTACAAAAGCGAATAAGACAATGGTATAATCACCTTCGAATTCAGGCTTAGTGGCATTTACCAATACTTGATCAGGTTGAATATTCACCTGATATAAGCTTAGTAAACTAGCTGCAGTGGTCTCCTTTAAATTAGTTATCAAATTCATAAAATGGGCTTGCCTTTGGCAAAAGTAATTAATTAAGATTATCTTAGCGCATAGATGTTGAAACTACACGACTTTATTAGCAAAGTTATTCTTGACATAATAGATTGGTTCTATCCCATTTTCAAGAAAATGATGCCCTTAAAAACTTTCAGATACGCTGCCTGTGGCGGTGCGAATACGATATTAGATATCAGCTTGTTTTTTGTTGCTTATAATTACATTTTACATAAAGAGATGATTAATATAGGTTGGATAAGTATTAGCCCCCATATTGCTTCATTTATGATTAGTTTCTGCATCACCTTCCCCATTGGCTTTTACTTAAGCAGGTATGTGGTATTTCAAGAAACCACGGTCACTAAGCGAAAGCAATTAATGAAGTACTTTGTTGTGGTTTTAGGCTGTATTTTGCTCAATTATGTCTTTTTAAAGCTATTTGTAGATCAATTAGGTTGGTACCCCACCATGGCCAAGATTGCAACCACCTTTTTTGTGGTCATCTTCAGCTATACTAGTCAAAAAAACTTCACTTTTAAAGGCGCTGATTCTATATAATTTCTGCCTTTTCTACCCCTTTTTGGGGTTTATATGTCAATTAGGGCCTTCATATACTATGATTTACTGCCATATATGACAAATTTGCACCTCTAGACAGGCTTACACATTATGGCATAAAGATTGACTATAGTAGAGTAATTAAACATTGAAAATCAAGCATTATGGCAAAAATAATAGGAATTGACTTAGGTACAACCAACAGTTGCGTATCGGTAATGGAAGGTGGCGAACCAGTAGTGATCGCCAATGATGAAGGACGTAGAACAACCCCTTCGGTAGTAGCCTTCTTAAAGAATGGTGAGCGTAAAGTAGGAGATCC
>CAINEG010000282.1 GCA_903847655.1 uncultured Bacteroidota bacterium | reverse complement strand
GCTTCCCTTGTTTTTACCCTATTTTTTGGGCATTCTTAGTATAATTCTACAGATACTCCCTACGACAACTTATCTTTGCGCCATGAATTACGTTTCTGTTGAAGGTTTGACCAAAAGTTATGGCATTTACCCCTTATTTAAAGGCATTAGTTTTAACATCAATGAGGGTGATCGCATTGCCTTAATTGCCAGAAATGGGGTAGGGAAAACCACGCTTTTGCGCATTTTGGCTGGAAAAGAAGTACCAGATGCTGGAACTGCAAAAATTCACAAAGATGTTCATTTGGTTTTGTTTGAACAAGACCCTCAGTTTATTGAAACAGCCAGCATTACACAAAATTTATTCAATCAAGATCACCCCGTGATGAAAGCCATTAGCAATTATGAAATGGCCATGGAATCAGAGGATGAAAATTTGATTACCGATGCTATCATGGAAATGGAAGAGCGCAGCGCTTGGGATTTTGAATCCAAGGTAAAAACCATTTTAACACAATTAAATATTCATCATTTAGAACAGCCCGTTTCTAAATTAAGTGGGGGCCAGCGTAAACGAGTTTCCTTAGCTAAAACATTAATTCAAATTGGATTCGAGCCTAAACATGTTTTATTATTGATGGATGAGCCAACCAATCATTTGGATTTAAATATGATTGAATGGTTGGAGAATTATTTAGCACAAGAAAAAGTAACCTTATTATTGGTTTCGCATGATCGATATTTTTTAGAATCGGTGACCGATGAGATTTGGGAATTGGAAAGAGAAAATTTGTATTCTTATAAAGGTGATTATGAAAATTATTTAGAAAAAAAAGCCGCCCGAATAGAATCTGAATTGGCCAGCATTGATAAAGCAAAAAATACGTTTAGAAAAGAATTGGAATGGATGCGCAAGCAGCCCAAGGCAAGAACGACCAAGAGTAAAAGCAGACAGGATAATTTTTATGAGGTAGAGGCTAGGGCCAAGCAAAAAATCGAAGAGACCAATTTGCAATTGGATATGAAGATGACCAGGCTTGGGGGCAAAATAATAGAAGCTAAGAAAGTATACAAGTCCTACGGAGAGACCGTGGTCTTGAAAGGCTTTGATTACACCTTTAGTAAAGGAGAGCGCATTGGTATTGTGGGAAAAAACGGGGTAGGAAAAAGTACTTTTTTACAAATATTGCAAGGCATCACACAGCCGGATAGTGGAAAAATTAATGTAGGGGATACCATTGTGTTTGGTCATTTTTCCCAAGAAGGCTTGGTGTATAAAAAAGACATGAGGGTGATTGAATATTTGAAAACCTATGCAGAGAATTTTCCATTGGCAAGCGGTGGTTCCTTAAGTGCGGCACAATTTTTAGAACTATTTTTGTTTACGCCCGATAAACAATACACCTACTTAAGTGCTTTGAGTGGTGGGGAGAAGAAAAGGTTGCAATTATTAACCATCTTGTTTAAGAATCCCAATTTTTTAATATTGGATGAGCCTACCAATGATTTAGACTTACCAACCTTGGCGGTCTTAGAGCAATTTTTGATAGATTTTGCTGGCTGTGTTTTATTGGTATCGCATGATCGTTACTTTATGGATAAATTGGTGGATCACTTATTTATCTTTGAAGGAGATGGCGTGATTAGAGATTATCCAGGCAATTATACGCAATTTAGAATCTTAGAGAAAAGCAAACAAAGCTATGCTTCTGTAAGTTCTGATATCACTACACATGCTTGCCAGTCAAAGAAATAGCAGCCATTGCACCTGCAGAGAAAAAACAAACTGAGAAGGCGGCTTCTGAGAAAATGACTTACAAGGAAAAGTTGGAACTAGATACCTTAACCAAGGCCATTCCTGATTTAGAAAAGAAAAAAGAAGTTTTGTTGGGTCAGTTAAATGAACCCAATTTGGATTATAATTTAATTACCTCCATCAGTGAGGATTTATCAAAAGTGAATCTTGCTTTAGAAACGGCAGAAACTAGATGGTTAGAGTTAAGCGAAAAAGCAATTGGATAAAAAATGAGGCCTGGGGCTATTGAAAAATGAGGCCTAAGTATTTTTACATGTAATTTTATTGTCAATAAATTGTAGATGAATTAAAACTACATATTTATGAAACCAATTGAAAGACTTCATGTCTATTTAAAATTCAGGACCATTTCACCCCATTCCTTTGAGAAAAGAATTGGCTTATCCAATGGATATTTTTCCAAACAGTTAAGAAATTTAGGCTCCATTGGCTCTGACATCTTAATCAAGATAGATAATCAGTATGCAGAGCTAAACATTCTATGGGTATTGACTGGTCAAGGGGAGATGCTCTCGCCTAGCTTGGATACTAATAACACTATTCCATTGATGCAAGTGGATGAGTATTTAAACAAGTATGAAGTAGAGAATAAAAAAATGAAAGTTTTGGAATCGGATTTAGAAAAGCTGAATGTGGTTTTAAAAGATAAAGACAAAATAATTTCCTTATATGAAGTGATCGCCAATAATAAACCTCTGATCAATTCTGAAAAAATTGAAGATTCAACTGGCTCCTTTGGTTAATCAAAAACTTATATAAAAAAAGGAGCTACTGGATGGGTAGCTCCTTTTTAGGATGATTTCATTTTAAAATTTATTCTGCATAAGAAGCAACAGGCTCACAAGTGCAAACTAGGTTTCTGTCGCCATGTGTATTATTTACTCTAGCTACGGTTGGCCAGAATTTATTTTGTTGCACATAATACAATGGGAAAGCAGCTTCTTGTCTAGAATAAGTATGAGTCCAATCGTTGGCGCAAATTACTTTCTGTGTATGCGGTGCATTTTTTAAGGGGTTGTCTAATTTATCTGACAAGCCTTTTTCAATGGCCGTAATTTCATCATGAATGGATAGTAAAGCATCGCAGAAACGATCTAATTCTGCTTTGTCCTCGCTTTCTGTAGGTTCAATCATAATGGTGCCTGCCACAGGAAAGCTTACTGTAGGTGCATGAAAGCCATAATCAATCAATCTTTTGGCAACATCTTCTGCTTCAATACCAGCACTGGCTTTAAAAGGCCTTAGGTCAATGATAAATTCATGGGCGCAACTGCCATTTTTACCTGCATACAATACAGTATAATTTTTTTCCAATCTCGCCTTCATGTAATTGGCATTCAAAATAGCATAAGCAGTGGCTAATTGCAATCCAGTGGCACCTAACATTTTAATGTAAGCATAACTAATAAGTAAAATGCTAGCGGATCCAATAGGTGCTGCACTAACTGCACCAATTTTACTATTTTCTTGAACATGGCCTGGCAAGAAAGGAGCCAGCTTATCATTCACACAAATTGGTCCCATGCCGGGGCCGCCTCCGCCATGTGGAATTGCGAATGTTTTGTGTAAATTCAAATGACAAACATCGGCGCCAATGGCTCCAGGACTAGTCAAGCCTACTTGTGCATTCATGTTCGCGCCATCCATGTAAACTAATCCACCAAATTCATGGATAGTAGCACAAATATCAATAATAGTTTCTTCAAAGACACCATGGGTAGATGGATAGGTCACCATTAATCCACCTAAATTATCTTTATGTAGCATTGCTTTTTCTTTCAAATCGTTCATGTCTATATTTCCAGCTGCATCACAAGCCACTACAATTACTTTAAAGCCAGCCATTACTGCACTTGCTGGATTGGTTCCATGGGCACTAATAGGAATGAGTACAATATTTCTGTGTGCTTGCCCATGATGTTGATGATAAGCACGAATGGTTAACAAACCTGCATATTCACCTTGTGCGCCACTATTGGGCTGTAAGCTACAAGCGGTAAAGCCGGTAGTTTCGCATAAGTAGGCACTTAATTCTTTCGCTATTTCTTGGTACCCCATGGTTTGGCTGCTTGGTGCAAATGGATGTAAGCCACCAAAGGCTGGCCAACTAACAGGAATCATTTCTGTTGCTGCATTTAATTTCATGGTACAACTTCCCAAGCTAATCATGCTCATATTTAAAGCCAAATCTTTATTCTCTAATTGCTTGATGTAACGCATCATTTGCGTTTCGCTGTGATGAATATTAAATACAGGGTGTTGTAAATAAGCAGATGTTCTCACTAATTCTTTTGGAATGGCTGCATGCTCACTTGCTTTGCCATTGGCTTTTTTACCAGTCACTTTTTCAAAAATTTCCACAATGGCTGCAACTTCTTTCGAAGATGTTATTTCATCCATAGTAATACCAATACTGCCATCAGCGAAATACCTGAAATTAATATTTTCAGCCAAGGCTATTTTGCTCACCGCTGCTGCATCTACACCAGTTAAGTGTAGGGTATCAAAATAAGATTGATTCAATTGGTTGATGCCTAAACTTTTTAATTGTGCCTCTAAGCTTTGCGCTAAACCATGAATGGCGGACGCTATTTTTTTAATACCCACTGGACCATGGTATACTGCATACATGACTGCCATATTAGCCAATAAGGCTTGTGCGGTACAAATATTCGATGTTGCTTTTTCTCTTTTAATATGTTGCTCTCTGGTTTGTAATGCCATTCTCAATGCGCGATTACCTTGTGCATCCACGCTCACACCAATCAATCTTCCTGGCATGCCTCTTTTGAATTCATCTTTGGTCGCAAAATAAGCAGCATGAGGGCCACCAAAACCCATGGGTACACCAAAGCGTTGTGTATTGCCCACTGCCACATCTGCATTCAATTCTCCTGGGCTTTTTAATAAACTAAGGGCTAAAATATCGGCTACTAAAATCACCAATCCACCCGCGGTGTGCACTTGATCAATGAACTTTGTATAATCTTCGATGCTTCCAGTATTATTAGGGTATTGTAAAATTGCTCCAAAAAATCCTGCATCTATTTTAGTGTTTTTGTAATCACCTTCTACGATTTGTATATGGATAGGGTTCGCGCGCGTAGCCAATACATCCTTGGTTTGAGGGAAGATGGCGCTGTCTACAAATAATTTTGGCTGGGCAACGTTATCGCCTTTGTTGACATGATTAAAAATCATGGCCATGGCTTCTGCTGCGGCAGTGGCTTCATCTAGCAAAGAAGCATTGGCAATAGGCATACCTGTTAAATCACAAACCATGGTTTGAAAATTCAATAAACTTTCTAATCTACCTTGTGCAATTTCTGCTTGGTAAGGAGTATACTGTGTATACCAGCCTGGGTTTTCAAAAATATTTCTAAGAATTACGCTGGGGGTTTTTGTTCCATAATAACCTTGACCAATAAAATTGGTCGCTACGATATTTTTATCTGCAATTGATTTTAAAGATTGCAACATGTCAAATTCCGATAAGCCTTCTGGAATTTGCATGGCTTTCTTTGAACGAATAATATTAGGTACTGTTTTTTCAATCAGTTCGTCTATCGATTTTACACCAATGGTGTCTAACATTTTTTGTGTGTCTTGCGCGTTGGGGCCAATATGTCTTTTGATAAATTCTGCGCCGTTCGTATTCAATTGCAACATAAATAGGGTGGTTTAAAATGGATTCAAAGATACAAAAAACAAAACCTTATTTGGTCAATTGGCAGATGGTGGGGAAAGCTTGTGGATGAGGGCTAAATAGTTTATATTTGGCCTACTATTATGGCCATATCTATTGAACAATTATACGAATTACCCGCTCCGGAGACACTTAAAAAGTTTCAAAATTTTTTAAAGAGGGTAGACAAGCGTAAAATCTTGAAGCAGTTGCCGGATTTGCATGAAGCGGCTTTTGAGAAAATCAACTGTTTGGATTGTGCCCGTTGCTGCAAAAATTATTCTCCAAGGTTTAAAATGCCCGATATTAAAAGAATCAGCAAGTACTTAAGACTCAAAGAAACAGCTTTTATAGATACTTATTTGTCCATGGATCAGGAAGGTGATTATGTAGCCAATACCAAACCCTGTCCTTTTTTAGGCGGGGACAATGCTTGCAGTATTTACGAACATCGTCCTAGTGATTGCCAAAGATTTCCTTATACCGATGAAGATGTTTTTTTTAAGCGCATTCCCATTACTATGAAAAATGTAGAGTTCTGCCCCATCGTACACGATGTAATGAATGGATTGTTGGCTGCGCCTTAATCGTAATTTTTAGTATTCCATCTTTCTTAAAGAAGGCGCTTTGAACCAAGTGGTACCAACTACAATAATTGTCATCACCCCTCCAAATACCACAGATGGAATGACGCCCAATAATTTTGCTGCTACACCAGATTCGAATTGTCCAAATTCATTGCTGCTATTGATGAACATGGAATTTACGCTCATTACTCTGCCGCGCATATGATCGGGAGTTTTGAGTTGTACAATCGTACCTCTTACAATCATACTAAAGCCATCTAAGATGCCACTTAATAATAAGGCTGCAAAGGACAACCAAAATAATTTGGATAAAGCAAATACAATAATGCACAAGCCAAATCCACCCACGGCCAATAATAATTTTTTACCTTGTGTTTTATGTACGGGAAATAAAGTGATGATGAAAATGATTAAAAAAGCACCTATATCCGAAGCGGCATTCAACCAACCAAATCCGATGGCCCCTACTTTTAAAATATCCACTGCATATACAGGGATCATGGCTACTGCGCCTCCAAAAAGTACAGCAAATAAATCTAAAGAAAGTGCACCCAATAATTCTTTGGTGTTAAATACAAAACGCAAACCTTCTTTGACACTTTCCAATGTTTTTTGATTGGCTACTAAATCAATATGCGGAGGCAGGGGTTTAATTTTAGCAATAAATAGATAGCCAATGGATACTAGCGAAACCACCGTAATTAAAGCGCCTGTATGTCCATAGCCTGCAATGATGAATCCTACAATGGAATGGCCTAATATAGAGGCAGTCAACCAAATACCCTGGCTCCAAGTGGTGGCATTTTGCAATACATCTTTTGGAATAATATTACCCACAATGGTCCCAAAACTTGGGCCGGTGAAGGAGCGGATGATGCCTGTGCAAAAAACTAGAAAATAAATAAAAACTGCAATCAGTAATGATTTGTGGTTCGTAAAACTTAAGCTGCTGTCTGTTTTGTCATTAAAGATGGATAAGGCCAATAACAATAGGGCGCAAATCCAATATAAGCTAACGCCTCTTAATAGTAATTTTCTTTTTTCACTAATGTCAATCACATGTCCAGCATACAAGGCCAATGAAACAGCTGGGATCACTTCTGCAAGTCCAATGAGTCCAATAGCAAAGGGAGCGCTGGTCAATTCGTAAATCCACCAACCCACCAAAGTGCCCATCATTCTGAGGCCCATGATAAATAGGAAACGGCCCAACATTAAATGCCTGAATTCTTTAATCTTTAAAGCAGCAAAAGGGTCTTGTTTGATTGTAACGGCGGTACTGTCCATTGCTTAAAGTTAAGGCAAACTGTAGTAATGTTGGCCATCTTCAAGTTCTTTTTCTAAAGCATCTATGATCACTTTAAAATGAGCTTCATTGTATAAGAAGTCTGCATTCACCGCGTCAATAAAGATGGTTTTGATATGGTGTTGTTTAATATAGCTGGTATAGGTTTCTTGAATTCTAAATAAATATTCATCCGTTATAGATTGTTCGAATTTTCTATTTCTTTTTTTGATATTAGATTGCAATTTATTCACAGGCGCATGCAAGTAGATTAAAATATCAGGAGGAGTGAGTTGTTGAATAAAAACATCAAACATTTTTTGGTATAACCTAAATTCTTCCTCGGGTAAATTTACTTTGGCAAACAACAAACACTTGGTAAATAAATAATCCGAAACGGTCACTTCTTGAAATAAATCTTTGGGTTTGATTAATTCCTGTTGTTGCTTAAAACGTTCTGCTAAAAAAAACAACTCTAAAGGAAAAGCATACTGCTTAGGATTTTCGTAGAACTTGGTTAAGAAAGGATTTTCTGCAAATTCTTCCAATACTAATTTGGCATTGAAATGTTTGGCCAATAGCTGAGAAAGGGTGGTTTTCCCTGCGCCAATATTTCCCTCAATAGCTATAAAATGATGCTTCATAATCTTGTACGTACTTCGTTTCAAATATAGGCAGGGCCTTGCTTAAAAATTAATTTTTTTATGCACAAGGCTTTCATCATTACATTCGGAAAGTAAGACTGAATTAGTTTTGTTCAAAATAGGGTGGATATAATTGGGTACAATTTCAACAAGAGGGATAAGTACAAAATTTCTTTTATGTAGCTGTGGGTGTGGAATGCTTAATTGAGCTGTTTCAATGATTTCATTATTGAAATAAATTATATCAATGTCCATAATTCTTGGTCCTAGGGGGATACTTCTTATTCTGCCCATTTTAACTTCAATAGCTAAAAGAATGTTTAATAATTCCGTTGCGTTGTGGCTGGTTGAAATGAATAAGGCTTGGTTTAAAAAAGGAGCCTGTTGCGTATTGCCCCAAGGAGCAGTTTCATAAATGGCGGAGCTTTGCACAATGGTTCCTGCGGCCTCATTTAGTAGTTGAATGGCTTCTTTTATATTTGCCAATCGGTCGCCTATATTGCCGCCTATCAAGAGGTATGCTTTGTTCATAGAAGGATGCTGAAAGTAACTCAAATATCCATAATTTTACAGCCTTACCCTATTTTAGAAGCCTCTATTTTAGGAAATAGAACAAATCAATTAGCTACGTCCATGAAAACTTTTTTCAAAACCTTTTTTGCCTCTTTATTGGCCTTGATCATTTTTAGTTTTTTGGGTATTTTAATACTTTTTGGCATTGCTGGAAGTTTTTCTAGTGAAGAACAAAAAACAATCGATCCTAATTCGGTTTTAGTGGTGGATGTGACTGAGAATTATTTAGAACAAACCAAGTCGGATCCTTTCTCTGAAATCATCAATAAGAAGAAAGGGAAAATTCCAAGCTTATCGGAATTGATTGGTTTAATAAAATATGCCAAAACCGATTCTACCATCAAAGGCATCTATATCAAATGTCAAGAAAATCCAAATGGTTATGCTAGCACTGAAGAAATTAGAAAGGCTTTGATTGATTTTAAAACTTCCAAAAAATTTATGGTTGCTTTTGGTGAAACTATTACGCAAAAGGGCTATTGGATTGGAAGTGCAGCGGATGAAATTTATACACATCCTTCGGGAGGATTGGAATTCAATGGTTTTTCTTATGAGACTATGTTTTTAAAAGGCTTGTTGGATAAATTGGAAATAAAGCCAGAAGTTTTTTATGCTGGTAAATTCAAAAGTGCTACGGAGCCTTTTAGGTATGCAAAAATGTCTGATGCCAATAAATTGCAAACTGGAATTTGGCTCAATGCTTTGTACGATAGTTTTTTAGCAGGCGTGTCAGAAAAAAGAAAAATAGATATAGCTGCTTTAAAGGCATTGGCCAATGAAGGCAAAATTCAAAATGCCAATGACGCATTAAAATATAATTTAGTAGATGGCTTATTGTACGACGATCAAGTTAAAAAAGTGATTTCTAAAAAATTGCATGTTCAAAAAGAACAAAATATTTCTTTTGTAAGTGTGGGAGATTATGCAGGTTCAGTAGCCATTAGAGGTTCAGGCAGCGGAAAAATAGCCGTGGTATTTGCAGATGGAGATATAGAAATGGGGAAAAATCAAAATGGCGCCATCGCCAGCGATGATTATCGATTGTTGTTGCAGAAACTAAGAAACGATGAGTCGATCAAGGCAGTGGTATTGAGGGTGAATTCTCCAGGAGGCAGTTCTTTGGCAAGTGATATCATTTGGAGAGAAATTGATTTATTAAAAAAAGAAAAACCAGTGGTGGTGAGTATGGGTAATTATGCAGCATCAGGCGGTTATTATATTGCTTGCGGCGCAGATGCTATCTATGCAGATGCGAATACCATTACAGGGTCTATTGGTGTGTTTTCCGTAATTCCCAATGTAGAAATGTTTATGAAAAACAAGTTGGGCATTACTTTTGATCGTGTCAATACAGCAAAATATGCCGATATGCCTTCTGCTACAAGAACTTTAAATGCAACAGAGCAAAGATTTATGCAAGCCAATGTAGATAGTGTGTATGCTTTATTCAAATCAAGGGTGGCCATTGGTCGAAAAAAATCTGTTACTTATATAGATTCCATTGCACAAGGCCGTGTATGGATTGGTGCTGATGCGGTAAAAGTGGGATTGGTCGATAAAATTGCAACATTAAATGAAGCCATTGCAGCTGCCTCGAAATTGGCACATATGAAAGGATACAGCATTAAAGCTTATCCAGAAAACAAATCCTTTATTGAAGAATTGATTAATGGTTATGAGAATACAGTGAAAGTAAAAGCCATCAAGGAAGAGATTGGAGCCAATCAATGGCAAACTTTTCAAGAACTTAAAAGCATCCAGCAAATGATGGGTCAACCTCAGGCTCGATTGCCTATCTTTGTAGTGAACCATCCATAAACTATGCGACCTTATAGTCAAATTACAGCCATGTTGTCGATTACTAAAGCTAGCCTTCGAGCAACTTTTAGGAGTCCATCGGCTGTTGTATTTAGTTTAGCCTTCCCCTTAATTTTCATTTTAGTTTTTGGCTTTTTAAGTAGTGGAAGTAATATCAATGTAAATGTAGTGATGGACAAGGGGTCAGATACGACCAATACAGTGTATGCTGCCATTAAAAATATTCCAGGGCTTAATTTTATTCAGGCAGACGCCGAGAAAATTAAAACCGAATTAGCCAAGGGGCGAATCACGACCATGATCTCTATTAAAAAAGCAAGTATTCCAGGCGCTCCTTACAGCATTCATCTAACTAGCTCAGAGGCAGCCAATCCACAGAACATACAGTTGGTGAAGTCTATTTTAAATTCAGTAATTGGCAAAATAAATCAAACTATTTTTCCTAATACACCTACCATTGCAGTGGTTAACAATACAGTGCAGCAAGTGCCTGGTCGTATTTATCGTACCATTGACTTTATTTTACCTGGTCAAATGGGTTTCTCCTTATTGAGTGCAGGGGTATTTGGTGTGGCTTTCTTGTTTTTTAATTTAAGACAACAATTGGTTTTAAAAAGATTTTATGCCACACCCATTCGTAGATTGTATATTATTTTAGGGGAAGCTTTAAGTAGGGTATTGTTTCAATTGCTTACGGCTGTGGTGATTATCGGTATTGGTCATTTTGCCTTCAAGTTTACCTTGGTCAATGGCTGGGTTACTTTTGCAAGCATTATGGCCTTGAGTTTTATCGCCTTAATCTTGTTTATGGGTTTTGGTTTTATTGTAAGTGGGGTGGCTAAAAACGAAAGCAGTATTCCACCATTGGCCAATCTTATTACGCTGCCTCAGTTTTTATTAGCCGGTACTTTTTTTTCTATTGATAATTTCCCTACTTGGATGCAGCCTTTTTGTAGAATACTACCATTGACTCATTTTAACAATGCCATGCGCAATATATCTTTCGAAGGCACAGGATTTTTAGCCGCTTGGCCCGACATTTCTATTTTATTAATCTGGATTGTAGTGGTGTATGCCGTTGCATTCAAAATTTTTAAATGGGAATAATGCGTTTCATTAAATTTATCATCATCAGTATTGTTATTTTGAGTTTGCTCGTCACAGGCATTTCTCTTTTGTTTCCTTCCACGGTGATTGCTTCTAGGGCCATTGAAATGAAAACTGATCCTCAAAAAATAGCTTATTTCGTCTCCGATTTAAATCATTGGAATGAATGGATGAGTGATTGGAAGGAAAATAAAGTGGTTTTGGAAAATAATACAGCACATATTGGCACACAAACTGTTCGCTTTTTAGATAAGACAGCTAATAAAGTGAGTTATGAATGGGTCACCTCTGGACAAAGACCTTATCTGGTGCAATTCGAATGGACTTTATTAAAGGATAGCAGTTATGTTATCCATTGGTCTTTTGAACAAAAAGTAAAATGGTATCCTTGGGAAAAATTTCAAACCCTATTGAATGATAAAGTATTGGGTGCGAAAATGGAATTGGAATTGCAAAATTTACAAATGGCCATCAATCAAAAATCGATGCCTTAGTCTCGCATTAAATATTCTATATTTCTTTTGATTCCTTTTAATTTAGCCCTTAACAAAGGTGAATTTTTAAATCTAGCTTTAAAGGTGGTTTCTTCGATCTCTAACCATTGAGTTTTATCCATTTGCAATAAACCATTCAATGGTTTGAATTTAATTTCTTCATGAGGCTTACTAAATCTATTCCAAGGGCATACGTCCTGGCATATATCACAACCAAAGGCCCAATCTTTATAATTTCTATCCGTTGTAATTTCCGATTTTTTTAATTCAATGGTAAAGTAACTAATACAATGATTGGCTTCAATGGTTTTATTGGGCAAGATAGCTTGGGTAGGGCAGGCATCGATACATTTAGTGCATGTGCCACATAAATCTTTTGTAATGGGCTGGTCATAGTGTAAGGATAGGTCAACGATCAAAGTGGCAATAAAAAAGAAAGAGCCTGCTTTTGGACGAATTAAATTTCCATTTTTGCCTATCCAGCCGGCACCCACCAATTGCGCCCAGGACCTTTCCAATACTGGTGCAGAATCTACAAAGCCTCTTCCTTCTATTGAGCCAATTTTTTTTCTACATAGATCTAGTAATTCATGCAATTGATTCCTAATCACTTCATGGTAATCTTCTCCCCAAGCATATTTTGCAATATTTGCATCTTGCTTATTCGCTACATTTATGAAATTATCTTCGGGGTAATAATTTTTTAAAAAAGTGATTACCGATTTTGCACCAGGGACCAATTTGCGTGGATCAATTCTTAAGTCAAAATTTTTCTGCATGTAGTCCATGTCTCCATGAAATCCTTTGGCCAACCATTTTTCTAATCGCTTTGCATCTTCCGTAAGCTCTTTAGCTGGCGCAATGCCACAGAAATCAAAACCCATTTTTAGTGCTTCGGATTTAATGAATTCGGTATTGGTAAATTCGTTCAAAGCAATTTGTTCTATGTTTGTAAAATAAAAATTATGTATGTAAAAATAGCAGAAAAACCTTGTCAAAACTGACTTTTATGCCGTTTTACTCGCTAATTTATGCCATTATAACTTATATCATAGATTGGCGCTGCTTTTGAACCTACCTTGTTATAAATAACCATTACGATGAATTTAAGTCAATATACCATTAAAGCACAGGAGGCCATTCAAGCCGCGCAGCAAATAGCTTATAACAATAAGAATGCCGCCATTGAAACCCTACACTTATTAAAAACGATTTTAGCAGACAAGGATAGCTCCACTGAATTTCTTTTAAAGAAGAATAATTTGAATCCCCTTTTATTAAATCAAAAAGTGGATGCACTCTTACCCAATTTGCCTAAGCAATTAACTGGGGAGCCTGCCACCAATTTAAGCAGAGACTTAAATAGTGTTTTGTTAAAAGCCAATGGTGCACTTAAAACTTTTGGCGATGAATTTGTAACGGTAGAACATTTATTAATTGCTATTTTACAAGTGAATGATCTTGCTTCTAAAACATTAAAAGATGAAGGGCTTACAGAAAAAGGTTTAGTCACTGCTATTAAAGAATTAAGAAAAGGGGAGACGGTGAGTTCGGCTACGCAGGAAACACAGTTTCAGTCTTTATCTAAGTATGCAAAAAATTTAAATGAACTTGCCAATAAAGGAAAATTAGATCCGGTGATTGGACGTGATGAAGAAATTAGAAGAACCTTACATATACTTTCAAGAAGAAGCAAGAACAATCCCATTTTAGTAGGTGAACCTGGTGTAGGTAAGACAGCTATTGCAGAAGGATTGGCGATGCGTATTGTGAATGGTGATGTGCCTGATAATTTAAAGAGTAAAATCATTTTTGCTTTGGACATGGGGCAACTAATTGCAGGGGCTAAGTACAAAGGAGAGTTTGAAGAAAGATTAAAAGGAGTGGTGAAAGAAGTAGCAGATAGTGATGGAGAAATTATTTTATTTATTGATGAGATACATACCCTAGTAGGCGCTGGCGGAGGAGAGGGTGCGATGGATGCAGCCAATATTTTAAAACCAGCACTAGCCAGAGGAG
>CAINEG010000281.1 GCA_903847655.1 uncultured Bacteroidota bacterium | reverse complement strand
TTAGGCCATCCGTTGGTTGAAAAACGGACTGTACCATAAGAGATTAAAAAAGCACCAAAAGTAAAGGCGTCACTCATTAAAAAGTACCACATCATTACTTTTCCGTACTCAGAATTAAAGGGGCTTTTCCCTCCTCCCCACAATTTTGCTTCATTTGGCGAAGCGGTTGTTGTTGTTGACATGTTCTGTTTCTATTTCAGTGCAAAAATATTGGCTATCAAGGATATTCGTATCAAAAAACCGGGTTTTTTTGTATTTATCTTTAACAATTTAGGCCCTTTATCCAATCCATTGAAGGAAGACAAAAAGGTAAATCCAAAGTATATCTACAAAATGCCAGTAGGTGGATAGCAATTCTACCGGCAAGGTATTTTCTGTGTTGTTTTTGGCTTTAAAACGCACCCCAAAGATGGCGATCACCCCACCTAAAACGTGTAATAGGTGCAAAATGGTAATCACAAACAAAAAAGAGGCGGCTGAATTGCTTCTTGGACCCGTTAAAGCGATATTATTGGCTTGAAGTGCCATGAAGCCTTGTACCTGCAAAACCATAAAAGCCACCCCTAAAATAGCCGTTACACTCAAAAAACCACGGTAAGGGTTTTGAAGCCCTTCTTTGGCCTTTTTGACCGCCATTTGCATGGTAAAGCTACTTAGTAAAATAACCACGGTAGCAATAAAGAACAGTTTAGGTAATTCAAAATCCAGCCAATTGGCCTGGCTCTTTTTTACAATATAGGCACTGGTTAAACCAGCAAACATCATTACAATACTGCCAAGTCCAGCATATAAATACATCTTATGTGGATGTATTTTATTTTTTGTTTTTGTATTCAATTCTGTTGCCATAATATAATTTTTATAATTTATCTGCGAGTAAAGCCAGATAAACAATAGGTAAATAAATATAACTGCTAAACATTACTCTTCTTGCTGCAGGTACACCCATATTTTGATACAACCTTAAACATTGTACCACCATAAAAATATTGGCCACTAATAAAATCCACATACTCACAGAACCTGTTAAGTTTAAATAATGTGGTAAGAAACCAATAGGTATCATCAACACCGCATACATAATGCATTGGAGTGCTGTAAAACGTGTAGGGCCTTCTTTCGCAGGTAATAATTTAAAACCTACCCTAGAATAATCGGCATGCGTTACCCAGGCAATGGCCCAAAAATGTGGGAACTGCCATATGAATTGTATTAAGAATAAAGCTAAACCTGCATATGCAAAATCGTCATTGCCTGCTACCCATCCAATTAAACAAGGAAGGGCTCCAGGAAAAGCGCCTACTAATACAGCAATAGAATTTATTTTTTTGAGCGGTGTATAAATAAAAGCATATAAGAATAAACTAAAAGCAGAAAGTAGCGCAGAAGAAAAATTAAAATACTTCCACATAATAGCCACGCCCAAAACACCCGAAATAATTGCAAAAGTATAGGCTGTTTGTTGTGACATTCTACCAGAAGCCACGGGGCGATGCGCGGTACGCTTCATTTGCGCATCGGTATCTTTTTCTACGGCCTGGTTAATGGCGTTCGCACTTCCTGTAATACATAAGCCCGCAAAAGTTAAAAGTAAAATCATCGGCCAATCATAGGTCATGACCTTCGGTGCCAACATATAACAAATTACACAAGTAAACACCACTGTAAAACTCAGGGTGAATTTCATTAACTGTGCGTAATTAGTAAGTGTTTGTTTCAAGTAGAAATTATTGTCAAATTACAATGCCCTGAAATCAGGGCATTGTAATAACTGAATATTTTAATTAGTGTGTGCCAGTTTCATCTTCACCCACCGGTGTGGTTTGTGGAATAAAATCATGTCCATCTTTACCGTAATCATAAGGCCAGCGGTATACTTCTGGTATTTCACCAGGCCAGTTGCCGTGACCAGGACGAATTGGTGTAGTCCACTCTAAAGTATTAGACTCCCAAGGATTCAACACTGTTACTTTACGTCCTTTGAATATAGAATAGAAGAAGTTGATCAAGAATAAAATTTGAACAGCAAAAACAATCATTGCTACGGTGCTAATGAAACGATTTAACTCTGCAAATTGTTTGAAACTTTCCCAAATGCTAAAATCAAAATAACGACGAGGCATACCCGCTAAACCTTGATAATGCATTGGCCAGAAAATTAAATAAGCGCCTACCATTGTCACCCAAAAGTGCATGTAGCCTAATGAATTATTTAAATAGCGACCATACATTTTAGGGAACCAGTGGTATACACCAGCAAACATTCCAAACATAGAAGCCACACCCATTACAATATGGAAATGCGCTACTACGAAATAACTATCGTGTAAATAAATATCTAATGCAGCGTTACCCAACCAAATACCTGTTA
>CAINEG010000280.1 GCA_903847655.1 uncultured Bacteroidota bacterium | reverse complement strand
TTTAGCAGCTGTCATATTTTCAAAAGAACCCCCATACACTATAGTATAGCCTTTTTGTAATTGAAGTTGATCATTAATTTTAGCCTGCAATTCCTTTACAATGGTTTGTACATCTCTACCTGTAATATTGAAGCCTACTATAATTCTTCTTTTCGTATTTTCTCTTTGTATCTGATTCACCCCTTCTATTTCTTCAATGTTTGCTACGTAAGACAATGGTATTTGTTGCCCCTTGGCTGAACTAATATACAAATTTTGAATATCGGAGATGCGCTTACGGGCTTCTCCGTCAAATCTTACCACCATATCAAACCTTTTCTCCTCCTCGTATACTTGGCCTGCCACCTGTCCTGCAAAAGCAGAATTAACTACCTTATTAATATCGGCAACATTCAGTCCATACTTAGCCATGCCATCTCTATTATATTTAATCACCACCTGAGGCATACCTGTCACTTTTTCTTCATAAATATTAATAGCACCGTCCACTGTCTTTATAATATCATTTAATCTACTGGCATAATGCGTAAGAGAGTCTAAGTTTTCTCCAAATATTTTACAAACCACATCTTGTCTAGCACCCGTCATCAATTCGTTAAAACGCATTTGAACGGGAAATTGAAAGCCAACAGTAATGCCAGGCACTTGTTCTAATACCTTTGTCATTTTTAAACTTAGCTCATTAAAAGTTTTAGCAGAAGTCCATTCTTTTTTATCTTTTAAAATAACCATCATATCGCCTGCCTCAAAGGGCATAGGGTCGGTGGGTATTTCGGCACTACCAATTTTTGTAACAATTTTTTCTATTTCAGGAAAATTCTGCAATAATAATTTGGAAGCTTTTTGTGTGGATTCAATGGTGTTATTCAAATTACTACCTGTGAGTACCCTTGTTTCAACTGCAAAATCTCCTTCTTCTAATTGTGGTATAAATTCACCGCCCATATTAAGTAGTAGAATCACTGATATAGCAAACAAAGCAATAGTTGAAACAATAATTGCTTTAGGAATATTTAAAACTTTTTTCAATAAAGGTTGGTAGGTACGCTCTAAGAAAATCATTAACCTGTCGGTAATATTCTTTTTATGGTTGAGCTTTTTATTTAAAAAAAGCGCCGCCATCATGGGCACATAGGTAATGGATAATATAAAGGCACCAAAAATGGCAAAGGCAATGGTAAAGGCCATTGGTTTAAACATTTTTCCCTCTATTCCTTGTAAAGACAAGATGGGTAAATAAACGATAAGAATAATAATTTGACTAAACACCGCCGATTTAATCATGGCTCCTGTTGACTTTCCAACCTCTTCGTCCATTTCTTCCTGATTCACATTGACCAGCGTTCTAAAATGTTTCGAATGCGCAAATCGATGCAAAATAGCTTCCACAACAATAACGGATCCATCTACAATTAATCCAAAATCAATAGCCCCTAAGGACATAAGGTTGCCTCCTACACCAAACATATTCATTAAAATAATAGCAAAAAGCATGGATAATGGAATCACTGAAGAAACAATCAAGCCCGCCCTTAAATTACCCAAGAAAAACACAAGTACAAATATGACAATCAATGCTCCTTCTAATAAATTGGTTTCAACCGTTTTGATGGCATTATTCACCATTTTAGTTCTATCTAAAAATGGTTCAATCACAACACCCTCTGGTAGCATTTTTTGAATTTCCGCTATCTTATCTTTTACTCTTTTCACCACCAATGAAGAGTTTTCTCCTTTTAGCATCATCACCACTGCACCTGCAACCTCTCCCTCATCATTATAGGTCATGGCACCATATCTAATAGCATAACCATATTGCACTTTCGCAATATCTCTAATTAATAGTGGCGTTCCATTGTCCAACTGCTTCACTACAATTTTTTCAATATCTTCAATATTCGTCGTCAAGCCTTCACTTCTAATATATAAAACAGTAGGGCCTTTTTCAATATAGAT
>CAINEG010000279.1 GCA_903847655.1 uncultured Bacteroidota bacterium | reverse complement strand
TTTAGCAGTGGGCTTAAGGTCGTCTTTGGGAAAACCTTTTTTCACTAAGAATTCAATCAAGGTATCTTGACCGATGTTGAACTCTTTAGCAGCTGCTAACAATCTTGGTAATTTCAATTCTGACATTCTGTTGTTTTTTGTCCCGATTTGACGGAACGATTCGCCTAATACAAATATACTTTCAAAAATTAAAGGTTATTCACCTTTATCAAACTCTTCTTGTAAGATTCGACGCACATCTGCAATCGTTTCTTTTTCCAAATCTGTTCTTTTTTCTAATTCTTCTGCGCCCAAATTCAATACGCTTCTTGCCGTATCGCAACCCACACGCTTAAATTCATCAATGATCCATGTTTCAATCTCATCGCTAAATTCATCCAAGTCAATATCAAATTCATCCACGATTTCTTCATCTTCGCGGTACACATCTAATTCATAACCGGTTAACTCAGAAGCCAATTTAATATTCACCCCTCTACGGCCAATGGCCAATGAAACCTGATCTGCTTTCAAGTAAACATCTACATGCATTTTTTCTGAATCAATGTTCATGTAACTAATTTTTGACGGAGTCAAAGAACGCTGAATCAACAATTGTGTATTGGTGGTGAAATTAATTACGTCGATGTTTTCATTTTTCAATTCTCTTACAATGCCATGAATACGACTTCCTTTCATTCCCACACAAGCACCTACTGGATCGATACGATCGTCAAAAGACTCCACCGCTACTTTCGCACGCTCTCCTGGCTCACGTACAATTTTCTTAATGGTAATCAAACCATCAAAAATTTCAGGTACTTCTATTTCTAATAGTTTAGCTAAGAACAATGGACTAGTTCTTGATAATATAATTACTGGTGAATTGTTTTTCATATCCACTCTGGCTATCACCGATCTAATGTTTTCTCCTTTCTTGAAAAAGTCTTGAGGAATTTGTTCAGACTTTGGCAAGATCAATTCATTGCCTTCTTCATCTAACAACAACACCTCTTTCTTCCAAACCTGATAAATTTCAGCATTGATAATTTCGCCAATTCTATCAGAATATTTCTTCACTAAAGCATTTTTCTTCAAGTCGTTGATACGAGAAGCCAAGGTTTGCTTAGCCGCTAGTATGGCTCTTCTTCCGAAGTCCAAGATGTCTACTTCTTCTAATAAATCTTCTCCTACTTCATAGTCAGGTTGAATTTTTATCGCTTCAGAATAAGACACTTCTTCTAATGGATTATCTACATCATCATCGTCTCTGATTTGACGACGACGAATAATTTCCAAGTCACCTTTTTCAGCGTTTACGATAACATCGAAGTTTTCATCGCTACCATATTTTTTTCTTAATAAGGTTTTGAATACATCTTCTACTACTTTCATCATCGTAGGACGATCAATGCTTTCTGCGTCTTTAAACTCCTGAAAGGCTTCAATCAAATTTATACTTGCCATAACATAATTTTTTTTCAGACTTCTGCCTGATTTTTTGTTTGTTAAAATTGAATTTGTACTATGGTTGTTTTTATCTGTTCAAAAGGAATGAGTAATTCTTGCACTACTGCTTTCTTACCTTTCCCTTCTGTCCATGCTAATAAAATATCTTTGTCAGTTACTGTTTTTAAAACTCCTTCTTTAATGCTTCCATCTAAAAAGCTCACTTCTACTTTGCGTCCTATATTTTTTACATACTGGCGATTCAATAAAAGTGGTTCATCAATGCCAGGCGAAGAAACTTCTAAGGAAAAATCTCCTTCTGGGAACCAAGCAGCTTCTTCCATGATTCGGTACAATTTTCGGTTGATGAAAGTGCACTTTTCAATGGGTAAACCCTGATCGCCGTCCAAGAATATCTTGATATTGTTGGTAGGCTTTACTTTAATTTGAACACAGAAATAGTTGGGCTCCTCTTTAAGCAGTTGTTCCAAAATTGGATTCACTAAGTCTATAATCTCGTTTGCTTGCATACTTAAAAAAGAAGAAGGGAACGATTTCGTTCCCTTCACATTTTCTTCTATTCTGCACCAAAGGTAATAAAACAGGATGAAATATCCCAAAAATATTGGCAAGGGCCTTATTTTTGCAGTATGATTAAGTTTATATTATATGGGATGCTTATCTACTTTTTGTACAAAGTAATCTTCCAAGTCGTGGTGCCCGTAAGTAAAGGGGTGAAAAGCGTAAGACAGAATATGGAGCAAATGCAGCAAAAACAGGCTGAAGCCATGAGAAAAGCACAAGAGGCTACTACTGCCAAGGCCGCAGCAGTTAAAAAAGAGGCCCCAATCGAGGCCGAATACATTGAATTTGAGGAACTTAAGAAGAAATAAGCTTCTAATAAGCAGTCCTATAAATAAGCGGTAATATCCATTTCCACCCTCATCCCCTCTTTTAGATGAAGCACTTTTAGACCCACAGAAGCGGCCGCTGTAATATTGGGTTCGTTGTCGTCTATAAATAGGGTTTCAGCTGCTAGCAAGCCCTCTTTCTCTAATATATAGGTAAAAGAAGCAGGATCGGGTTTGCGCATATGCATTTCATGGGAATAATAGGGCGTCTTAAAAAGGGATACAAAAGGATAATTGGCTACTTTTTTTTCAAACTCTATGATAAAATGATCATGGTGAATTTGATTGGTATTGGAATATAAAAAAGTATTGTACTTAGTATTGTTGTCTTTTATCCACTGAACACTGTTTTTTCTAAAGCCTACTAATAAAGCGTTCCAAGCAAATCTAATTTGCGCATCGGTTAGGGGCAAATTAGCCAATGCCCTCACCCCATCATAAAAAGCTAGTTCATTAATTAAACCCATTTCAAGGTCCAAAAACAACTGGTGCGATTTGTTCAAAGTAAAATGCTGATCAAAACCTTCGATGCCAATGGAGGCAAAAGCCTGGTTCATTAATTGAAAATCAATGTCGTATAAAACATTGCCTAAATCGAAGATTAAATTTTTAACAGCAGCCATTGATTTTTTTTATACTAAATAGTACAATGAAGATAAAGAAAGATTTTAATTAATGGTATATTTGAAAGATGAAACAAAGCTTAGCACATATTGCTATTGTGGTTCGAGATTACGATGAAGCCATCGAATATTATACCAACACTTTAGGTTTTAAACTCATTGAAGACACTGTATTGTCCGAAATCAAAAGATGGGTGATGGTACAACCAACAGGATCCGAAAATGGTTGTATGTTGCTACTGGCAAAAGCAGCTACACCAGAACAAGAAAAATTTATTGGCTATCAAACAGGAGGTCGTGTATTCTTGTTTTTACATACCGATAATTTCGAAAGAGATTATCAAAATTATATTTCCAAAGGAGTTGTATTTACCATTGCGCCGCATCTAGAAGAATATGGAATGGTAGCGGTATTCAAAGATATTTATGGAAATTTATGGGACTTGATTGAGCCAAGTAAAAAATAACTACCAACAATTTTTTTATCTTTTCATCGCAGCAGCCATATGTTTGCAAGCTGCATCCCCTTTGTTTAATTCGGCGTGGATATTGGCTTTGGAGGCTTCATCTCTGTTCTGGCTTAATTTAAAAACATGCTGTAAGTCGGAAACATATATATCAAAAGAATAAATAGCCTTCATGTTTTGTTCCATGTATTCAGCCGATAAATTTTTTACTTGCGTAGGTGCATCTGTATCTTTTTCAAAATGAAGGGTAAGCTTTTCTAATAAATTATATAAATGTTTTTCATCTTTAATTTCTAAACTGCCTTTTGCTTGCACCGACTGGTAATTCCAAGTACTTCCCATATTTTTTGTAGTATACCAATTTGCACTTACAAATGCAGATGGACCAGAAAAAATAACTAGCACTTTGTTGTTATTTTCAAAGGCAATGGTATGTTCCTGCTTACGCATCATATGTCCACTAATAATGATTTGATCGTTTTCAATTTTTAATAAAACGGGCACCTGCGTTGCCACAGGAAAGCCTTCAGCATCTACGCCACATATGGTTACAAAAGGATTTGCTTGCATAAAGTCCAATACTTCTTGATGGTCTTTGGCTTTAAAATGGGGAATATGATACATGGTTAATTTTTTAAAGAGGAAGTTCGGTAGTGGTTTTGATTTCATCCATCACAAATAAACTATTGATATGCGCCACCATCGGTAGCACGGCTAATTTTTCCTGATAAAATTTATTATAGGTCTCTACATCTTTAGTGACTAATTTTAAATAATAATCAAAGCTGCCCGATACTAAACTACAAGAAATAATTTCAGGAAATTTTGCAATGGTATTCTCAAATTCAGAAAAATTATTTCTGGTTTGTTTGTCTAAGGTTACTTGACAATGCACCACTAAACCAAGGTCTAATTTTTTTCGATCTAATAAAGTCACATATTTCTGAATTATACCTTCCTGTTCTAATCTTTTAATTCGATCATGGATGGGGCTCATGGATAAATTAATGGCCGCACTAATTTCTTTAATGGTAATAAGTGCATTGGACTGCAGTAGTCTTAAAATGGCCATATCTAACTCATCTATATTCATGCTAAGCAATTATTACTGAAAAATAGGTGTTTTCATACGCTAAAATACTATTTTTTACTTATAATATATACTAAACAAGTATTTTTTACTGATTACTTAAATTTTATGACTACTATTTCCTTTTAATAGAACTTTATGCCGAAATAAAATATACGAAACATGATTATTGGCGTTCCCAAAGAAATTAAGGTACAAGAGTACCGAGTAGGATTAACCCCAGAAGGAGTGGATACCTTAGTGAGACAAGGTCATCAATTGTACATTGAAACCAAGGCTGGGGCTGGTTCGGGCTTCGCCGACGAAACCTATGTAAAGGCAGGCGCAACAATTTTAACAACAGCAGCAGAAATTTATGCGATCGCAGAAATGATCATTAAAGTAAAAGAGCCTTTGAAGGTGGAATACCCACTGATCAAAGCAGGTCAAATTTTATTTACTTATTTCCATTTTGCTGCCTCTAAAGAATTGACAGATGCCATGATGAAATCAGCTGCAGTTTGTATTGCTTACGAAACAGTTGAATTACCAGACGGTTCATTGCCTTTATTAGTTCCTATGTCGGAAGTAGCTGGAAGAATGGCTGTGAATGTGGGTGCTTATTATTTAGGCAAACCATTTGGCGGAAAAGGAAAATTATTAGGAGGTGTGCCAGGTGTGAAACCAGCTGAGGTATTAATTATAGGTGGTGGTATTGTAGGAACACAGGCCGCTAAAATGGCTGCTGGTTTAGGTGCCAATGTTACTATTATGGATACCAACTTAACAAGACTAAGATATTTATC
>CAINEG010000278.1 GCA_903847655.1 uncultured Bacteroidota bacterium | reverse complement strand
ATTTCACCACATATTAATACATCAGGTTTTAATTGTCTAAGTCCTAAAATATGTGAACTAGCGCCGCTTGCACCTAACATAAATAAAAGCTTGGAGCAATCTTGATTCAGATTGCCAATAAATCTAACCTTATCCACACCTAATGTGGTTTTCATTTTTGTAATGACCTCATTCAATTTAGTGGTTGGTACGGTAGCCATTTTAGGCACTGCCTTGGTGGTATATTTTAACCAATCTAATTTTTGTAAAAAAGTAGATGTTACCGGGTCTGGAATTAAACGGTGCACATAATCGTGGTTGCGCCAAACAGCGATATTATTTTTTTTAAGTAAATCCATTTTGTATTGATATACCGGATCATTTTCTAACCAGGCGGTCGCATCTTGATGATTGTAAAAAGTAGGTTCATGCGCAATGATAAAATTAGCACCTAGATCAATAGATTTTTTGATGACTTCAACTGTGGCAAACATCGAAGTAATAATTCCTTTTACCACTATATCTTTTGAACCAGACTTTAAAGTATCAACGGTTTCTTTTAAAACTTTACCAGGCACTTCACTAATAAATTGATCCATAATTTGACCAACAGTAATGTTTTCACTGGAAGGTGCAGTATATGAAGCAAGGCTTGCAATAGGTTTAGTGATTAACAATTGGCCGCCTGCAAGGGCAGTTACACTACTAATAAATTTTCTTCTTGAATTAGCTGCTTTCATAATAAAATGGTTAAAGATTTTAATGAATGAATTATCTTCTTCTAGTAAATTTTTTTGACGTCACTTGTTTAGGCGCATAATTAGGGGTAGGCCCAAACATATCAGGCACTTTCCCTTTTAAAACAGGGGCACCCAATAAAGCTTCAATTTCGGCAAATTTACTTTGTTCTTTTTCCGCCACCAAGGTAAAGGCAGTGCCAGAAGTGGCCGCCCTAGCGGTTCTTCCAATACGATGAATGTAATCTTCCCCATCATTGGGTACATCGTAATTAATCACTAAATCGATGTCATCAATGTCAATACCTCTGCTTAAAATATCGGTGGCCACTAAAATATTGGTCTTTTGATTTCTAAAATCTTGTAAATACTGCTCTCTGCTTTTTTGATCTAAATCGGAATGAATTTCGGCAACAGAAAGTTTGGCCTGCATTAACTTATTGGCCAATTGCTTGACATTAATTTTTTTAGAACAAAAAACAATTACTTTAGAATAGCGTTTTGAACTTAACATGTCAATGATGACGGGCACTTTTTGTGCATCATATACAATGAATGCTTTTTGAATGATCTGCTCAGGTGGCTTGGAGATGGCAATATTTATTTCCACCGGTTGATGTAATATTTTTTTAGCTAGCTCCCTCATTTTGGAAGGCATGGTGGCAGAAAACAAAAGATTCTGACGATCCTTGGGTAAAAAAGTGATAATTTTTGCAATGTCATCTGAAAAACCCATGTCCAACATTCTATCCGCTTCATCTAAGACAAGATATTTTAAACCTTTCAGCTTCACATAGCCCATATTTAAATGTGCAATCATTCGTCCAGGTGTACACACTACAATATCCACCCCGCTGGTCAATGCTTTTTTTTCTGCTACGAATGAACTTCCATCTCCTCCACCATAGACTGCAATAGAACTCACATCCGTAAAATAAGAAAGGCCTTCGATGCTTTCTGCAATCTGAATGGCCAATTCACGGGTAGGTACAATGATTAATGCGTTGATGTCTCCTGATTGATGAGAGACCGTTAATAAGCGATGTAACAAGGGTAATAAAAAAGCGGCTGTCTTTCCTGTACCTGTTTGTGCGGCAGCAATAATGTCTTTACCTTCTAAAATAGGCACCATTACTTGTTGCTGAACTGGTGTAGCTGTTTCATAACCCATGGCATCAATGCCATCTAAAATCCGCTGGTCTAAGCCCAAATCTATAAACTTCAAAATAGGTTCTTTTAGTAATTTGTAGCAATAAAGGTACAACTAATAAACCATTGACTACACTGCTTCCCCTCTTAAGCCAGATATACCAGTTTTTTAAAGAAATGATTTACTTTTATCCTCTCAAGCAGCCTCCTTTATGTCCCAATTGAAAAACGACAAAGAAATACAGTCCTACTACAATTCCACTCATTTTGAGTATCAATTGATATGGAATTGGAATTTAAAAACAACTCCAGCATTGCATTTTGGTTATTATGACGAAAAAGCCACCAAACATGCGCAAGCTATCTTTAGAATCAATGAAGTGCTGGCCGATTGGGCAGACATTAAAGAGGGCACAACGGTATTGGATGCAGGATGCGGATTGGGCAATTCCACCTTATGGTTGACCCAACATAGAAAAGCAAAAGTAATAGGCATCACCTTAGTAGAAAGTCAAGTAGAGATTGCCTATAAAATGGCAAAAAAACAAAATATACAAGGCGCAGAATTTAGAACAGCCAATTATTTAAACGCTCCGTTTGAAGATGAAAGTTTTGAAATAGTATGGGCCATCGAGAGTCAATGTCATACAGTAGATAAATCTCTTTTTTACAAAGAAGCCTTTAGATTATTAAAACCAGGAGGCAGATTGGTGATTGCAGATTCTATTCGTTCTTCAAGACAATTGAATACCGAAGATGAAACCTTATTAAAAAATATTTTCAATGCATGGGCAGTGCCTGATATTGATACTTTAGAAGAGCATCAAGCCAACGCAGCAAAAGTAGGTTTTGTAAATTTTGAAAGCAAGAATGTATCCAAAAATATGTTTGTCTCTTATAAGAATTTAAGAAAGACCATCAATAAATTGACCCCGCTAGCAGAAATTATGTATCGCTTGCGCATCTTATCTAAAATCAGGTACGACAATTTCAAACAATCCGGGAAACAAGCAGATGCCCTAGAACAGGACTTGTTCAGGTACTATACCTTGCTGGCACATAAGCCTAAGTAAAAATAATTTTCTTTAAAATTAGTGCACGTAAATGCCTCTAGTGATGCTTGACAATTTCATGTCATTGCCAATGGTTAGTTTTCCAAACTTATAATTGTAGGTAGACCCGTCGGAAAAATCAAAAATAAAATTGAATAGCCCAATAAAATCATCGCTGGACCTAGAATTAAATAAAAAGGAAACCTTAGAATTAAATATGGTAGACTTGGTTACTTTCTTATTTAAAACATCCATTTGCAAAGTTCTTTCTTCTCCAATGTCTAAAGTTCCATATAAGATTTGAGTGGCATATTTTTCGCTGCCCACAGCTGCTTTAATTGAAATATCTACCGAAGAAGCAAACAACAAAGGATCATTGATATTATTTACATCAATAGTTACATTGGTTAAAAAGGGATCCACCTTAGTGGTATCATTTTGCGCATTCAAACCTAGCCCAAAAAACAACAAGCAAGTAAATAAGACTGTTAGCTTTTTCATTGAATACAAAGCTAAATCTTTAAAATCAAAAAAAAATGATTTAAATTACAATACATTAAAACACATACCATATGAAAGCTTTATTCCTACTTGCACTTAGTTTATGCAGTTTCCATGCCTTTAGCCAGAACAAAGAAGAGGCAGCCATCATCAAACTATTTGTCAAGGAATCCACTACCTATCGAACAGGGGATGGTAAAGGACATGCAAGTTGTTGGGCCATTAAACCTTATAGTAGAGTATTAGTAAGCACCCCCAACGGACAATCTATGGTGATCCCTGCTGAACAATTATCTGATACCACTCATCTAGGCAGTGGGACTTTTGAAAATAGCAATTATAATTTTAGCATACATGGAGACAATGCATGGGTAAGCCATGACGAAGTGTCTATTGACCCAAAAGGAAACAAAACTTATTCGCACGAAATTAAGATGGTGGAAAAAATAAAAGGTGAATGGAAAATTGTAGCCGCTTCCATCCACCTGTATAATAAGTAAGCAATATTTTTTATTGAACAGCCACCACCACCCTTCTATACCTAGTTAGGGCTGGAGACCCATTGTCAGTGCCTTCTACAATGATATGGTAAAGGTCTCCTTTTTTTGCGGTGATAGGAATCTGCGCTTTTAAAAGATGGTTTTTAAAACTTAAGTCAATTGCACCTGCGCTAAGTTCAGCATAAGGCCATGCTTTGATATTTACCAAATTTTGATCAGGATCGGTACTTCTTATATGCAATGTAATGGATTGACCAGGACGCCCATTGATACTAGTACCTTCTTTGACCCTAATGGTAGGTGCATGATTGGCCTCCTTAAAACTTTGCACACACCAATTGGCTCTTGCTGCAAAATCTTCTTGAACAGCTACTAGCCATCTTGTTTGAGGAAAATTGATATCTAATTTATTTAATTCAGGATTGAAATCTGCAGCGCTTGGCCCATCTTCATACCTAAATGGATTGTCAGCAGTAGCCACAAATCTTCCTCCCCAACCACCATAGTTGGGATGATTGGTATTGTCTAAACCAATATCGACCAACTGTAAAAAAGCGGGCGAATCCCCTTCCGAGATAAAATCATATTTTTCAAAAGATCCCCATTGGGTATTGGTTATTTTTGTTGGATCACCATGGGTATGTTCCTCATCCCCTGCTTGTTTTTGGCCATCCCCATAAGCATAATACATTTTCAATAAGGCGCCATGATTCAAAATTATTTTAGAAGACATATAGGGCCCTTCAAAATAAGATTGCATCGATTTTGGTATGGTTTTTTTCCAAGGATAAGCAAAGCTGCCAAACTGATGTGCATTGTAAAATACAACTATCTTAGGCCAATGAACACCAATGTATTTTTTATAGGTGGCGTCTTGATCCATCACGGTGTAGATGATGGCTTTTCGGGAAATTTGATCCTTGATTTTTTCCCATTGAGCTGTTGAGGCGTATTGATCTTCAATTAATTTTAATGCACGGGCAATGGTATTGGTGCCACCCCAGGCTTGTAAATAAATAGGCGCTGGATTTTTGTCCATCAATTTGTCTTTAATCCAAACGGCACCTTCAGTTACTTTATCCATCTCTCCTTCAAAATCAATATTGCCCACTTTTACTAAGCTTTTTAAATAGCTAGGGCTAGGATAATTTTTATCGTGTAAAATTAAATTAGGATGTACTTGTGTGTAAGCATTCAATAAATCTTGAATCCAATTTACACCAGCCCATCTCAAACTAGTTTTGGCGCCATACATTTTTTTAGTCATCTCCATTTCAGAAGTAAATAAAGTCCCCTTGCCATCTCCTTTATAATGCCACATTGAACTGGAATACACCAAGCCCTCTACTTTGTATTCATTGGAATAGAGGAGCATGCGAATAAAAGTATCTACATCATCAATTTCACCATCCGTAGTTACAATGGTGCGGGGTAGGATTTTTAATCCTAGTTTGTTTTGGCTTTGGACTTTAAAAGTCAAAATAAGTAAACAAGCAATCATTAAATATTTCATCACATGAATATACAAAAGTAATTAGACCTGTTACGAAGTTTTTCGATGGCTAAATTTGTATAAGAATTATTATTATATTGTGTATATAAACATTGCCTGCATGCACTTAAAAAAAGGATTAAATTTTATTGGCCTGAGTTTAATACTTATGATCGTATTGGCAGCTTGTGCAAAAAAAGAAACTGCAGCCGTGATAAGCAATCAGGAGGCGAGTTTAAGCAGTATCGATTTTGAATATAATGGATCTATTTTTAATACCCTGGTTTCAGGAAATAATATCAATCTAAGCAGGGTTTTGCCCTATGGAGTGACCAAGGCCACCGTAAAAAATATTTACTTAGCAGAAAATTGCACGGCTAATATAAAAGCAGGCGATGTAGTGAATGTATCCAACAATACTACTTCGATTGTTGTTAAAAATACAAGTTCACAAAAAGAAACCAGCTATCAATTGCAATTGACTGCGAGAAATTATATTTCCGTGGTAGATAAATATGGGCTATTACAAACATTAGGCAATAAAATTGTAGATAAAAATAAAAATCCGGTATCCCTGGCTGGCAATAGTTTTTTTTGGAGCAATAATGGTTGGGGTGGAGAAAACTATTACAAAAGTCAAGTAGTTTCTTGGTTGGCTTTAGATTGGGGAACCAGTATTGTTAGAGCCGCCATGGGCGTAGATGATAATGGTGGTTATTTGTCCGATAAACTAGGCAATGTGACTAAAGTCAAAACCATTGTGGATGCCGCTTTAGCCAATGGCTTGTATGTTATTATAGATTGGCATACCGAAAGTGCTTATAAATACTCCGATGAAGCAGTCACTTTTTTTACAGAAATGGCCACCCTTTATGGCAAGAACGATAATGTGATTTATGAAATTTTTAATGAGCCCTTAGATATTTCTTGGCCTAAAGTTTTAAAGCCCTATGCAGAAAAAGTAATTACCGCTATCAGAAAAGTAGATCCCGATAATTTAATTATTGTAGGCACACCTACCTGGTCACAAAGAGTAGATTTAGCAGCAGCAGATCCTATCACCATCTCCAACAATATTGCCTATACTTTGCACTTTTATACGGTCTATCATAAACAAGCCTTACGTGATGTGGCTACAGCAGCCTTGAAAACAGGCTTGCCCATTTTTGTGACAGAATGGGGCCCTATTGGCTATACACAGAACGATCCTGAAGCTGAATTATGGATGGAATGGTGCAGGACCAATATGATTAGTCATTTGGCCTGGTCGGTGAATGATAAAGCAGAGGAATGGTCTATCGCCAGGCCAGGTACATTTAATTTAACCACTTGGGAGGATGCCAATTTAACTGAGTCGGGGAAATTAGAAAGAAAATTTATTAGATCTTGGATTAAATAAATAGACGCATGAGCAAATCGGTTTGCTCGTCATTGCCTAATTTAAAAATGTGTTGATCAAATTCAATAAAGCCGTTTTTTTTATAAAATTGAAGGGCGCGTTCATTTTTTTCCCAAACACCCAGCCAGATGTATTTTAGTTTTAGCTCCTTAGCCATAGCCAATGCTTTTTGATACAATACCTGACCAACTTTTTTTCCAAAATAAGTGTTCAACACATAAATGCGTTCAATTTCGAGTGAATTGGGATCCTTTACATCAGATTGCGCCTCCCCTAAATTTAATTTTAAATAGCCAATTTTTTTGTCTCCCTCTATGGCAAAATAAAATTTTGAATTAGGATTAGACAATTCATTGGTCAAAGT
>CAINEG010000277.1 GCA_903847655.1 uncultured Bacteroidota bacterium | reverse complement strand
GCTCTCTGTAATGTGTTTGTGTATAAGAAGGCCACTGATGCACCCAATTTTTATCTGGTGCATCTTGCACTAAGAAATGGAAACGACCGAAATGATTATACACAATGTCTTGAATTAGTTTCATACCTCTTTTATGAAGGCTATCGCTTAGAGCTAAATAAGCTGCATCACCCCCAAAACGTTTTTCAATAGCATAATTATTTGTAGCTGCATATCCATGCTCGGTTCTATCAGGCATATTATTTTCAATCACAGGCGTCATCCATAAAGTAGACACCCCCAATTTTTCAAAATAATTTAAATGATTGGTCACCCCTTTTAAATCACCCCCATGTCTTAAGAAAATAGAATCTCTATTTAAGGACTGGTCTTTCAATCCTGCAATTTGGTCATTACTAGGATCCCCATTACTAAAACGGTCAGGCATTAAAAAATAAATAAGATCAGATGGGTTAAGTCCTTGTGCAAATAAAGTTCCTCTGCCCTTTCTTCTTGAAAGCAAAGACCAACTTGTATTTGTTTTCTCTCCCTTATTATTAAAGATAAAATTTACAGTTCCTGGTTTTGCAGTAGATGCAATTTCAATATCTACTGCTATATAATGTCCATTTTCAAAATGATGGACTCCCAGCACTTTCACCCCAGTATAATTTGCATTTACTGTAGCCTTAGAAAAATCAGCACTCGTATTTCTAAATAAAATTTGAACTTTATTGAATTGCATTTGCGTAAACCAATTGGTAGGATATGCCTCTGTAGTTTGACCAGAAGCAATGGATAGCATCGCAAAATTCAAAAGCACAATGGTCATTATATATGGACGGTAATTAATTCGAAACTTCATATTTTTTATTTTTTCTCTTCTTTAATGATAATGGCACATACAATGCCTGATAATACTAATAAGAAACCTCCTATTTGAACAGCCATTAACCGATCGTTATGCAAATAGGTTGACATAATTTTTCCAAAAAAGATAGAAGCTAATATCTCAGGCAAGACAATGAAGAAATTGAAAATGCCCATATAGATGCCCATTTTTTGAACAGGAATAAAACTAGATAACATGGAATAAGGCATCGATAAAATTGAAGCCCAGGCTATACCTACTAGTCCCATACTCAAATACAATAAATTGGGTTGCTGCACATAGTATACTGAAATTAAACCTAGCCCTCCAATAAGTAAACAGGCTGTATGGGTCATTTTTTTTCCAATTTTGCCTACCCAAAATGGCAGGGTAAAGGAAAATCCAAAAGTGACTAAGTTTAAAATAGCCGAAGTAGTATTGGCATGTTCCAAGCCCATGGTATAAACGTCGCTGCTCGTAATGGGGTCGCCATGGTATAATTGACTGGCCACCCCTGTGCTGTAATAAAACCACATTAAAAATAGTCCTGGCCAAGTAATAAAATTAACCAAGGCTAACCTTTTCATCTGAATGGGCATGTGCAAAATGGAATCAATGATCTCTTGCACTATGCCTTTTTTATTTTCTTCTTTTTCTTTTGAAGCACTTAGTGAAGGAGGATATTCTTTGCTTTTAAATACTGTATACAAAACCGACACTAAAAAAACAGCACCCCCTATATAAAAAGACAGTAAAATATTTTGAGGAATAGACCCATTGGTTTTAGCCCTTGAAACATGAAACCAGTTGACCAATACTTGAGGCAAATAACCAGCAATGAAAGAAGCCAAACCAATAAACATGCTCTGCATCGCAAAACCATAAGAACGTTGTTTTTCATCTAAATTGTCGGCCACAAAAGCCCTGAATGGCTCCATGGTTACATTAATACTTGAATCCAATATCCATAATACACCTGCTGCTATCCATATAGATCCTGCATTAGGCATCACAAACAATAATGAAGAACTAAGTATAGCCCCTACTAAAAAGAAAGGTCTTCTTCTGCCTAATTTGGGATGCCAGGTTCGGTCACTAAAATAACCTACAATGGGCTGTACCAATAAACCAGTCATAGGTGCAGCCAACCATAAGCCTGGAATTTGTTCAGGCGTAGCGCCTAAAAATTCATAGATGGCACTCATGTTGCCCATTTGCAAACTCCAACCAAATTGGATGCCAAAAAATCCAAAACACATGTTCCAAATTTGCCAAAAACTTAATTTGACCTTGACACCTGTATATGCTGTATTCATATTTTTTAATTAAATATTATATGATAAATCCATTGGGGATAAATGCCCCTTTTTTGATTACTACAATGCCATCTTTAATGGTATACAATGGATGATCCACTTTTTCATGATGCGCGCCTCCTTTAATCTGAACATCATTGCCAATGGAACAATTTTTATCTACAATGGCATCTTCAATCACACATCTTTCCCCAATGCCTAAAATGGGTTCTCCTTTTTCATTTTTTTTGTTCATCTGGTCGATGGTTTCATAATAATCACAACCCATGATATAACAATTTTTAACCAGGGTATCCTTGCCTATTCTTGAACGAATACCGATCACTGAATTGGTCACTTCTTTTGCATGAATGATACAACCTTCGGCGATTATGGCTTTATTAATAATAGTTCCGCTCACTTTAGCAGGCGGTAACATTCTTGCTCTAGTATAGACTGTTTGTGCGCTATCAAACAAATTAAACAAAGGAACGTCTTGAGTCAAAGCTATATTGGCTTCAAAAAATGAATAAATATTTCCAATGTCTGTCCAATAGCCATCATATTGATAACTTAATACTTTATAATGGGCAATAGAATCTGGAATGATTTCTTTACCAAAATCGGTCGCATTAGGATGTACTTCATTTAAAAATTGATACAAGATTTCTTTATTAAAAACATAAATGCCCATGGAAGCTAAATAATTTCGGCCTTGTGCTTTCATTTCTTTACCCGTATCGCTTACCCAATCATTTAAAATTTCTTTTTTAGGCTTTTCTACAAAAGAAGTAATTACATTTTCTTGATTCGATTTTAAAATACCAAATTCAGGCGCCTCTCTTTCTCCCACTGGAATGGTGGCAATAGTTAATGCAGCGCCACTTTTTTTATGTGCATCAATCATTTGACTAAAATCCATTTGATACAATTGGTCGCCACTTAAAATAAGTACATAGTCAAAATCCATTTTTGCCAAATGCCTCAAAGACTGCCTCACTGCATCCGCAGTTCCTTGAAACCAACCAGGATTATCGGGGGTTTGTTCTGCCGCTAAAATATCTACAAAGCCAGAACTAAATGCACTAAAATGATAGGTGTTTTTAATGTGTTGATTCAAGGAAGCTGAATTGAACTGAGTCAACACAAAAATTCTATTTAAATTACTATTGATACAATTGCTGATAGGAATATCTACCAATCGATACTTACCTCCAATGGGTACTGCAGGTTTTGATCTACTTGCTGTTAAAGGATATAACCTTGAACCAGCACCGCCACCTAAAATAATAGAGACTGTTTCTTTAGCAAATACTGCCATAACCTAAAAATTATAATTATAAAATTGATTCATACACTTTTTTATATTCCTGTACCACTGATTCCCAACTATGATCTATCTGCATGGCCAATTGAATCATTTGGTTCAATTGTTTTTTATCCTTGTATACTGCAATGGCTCGCTCCACCGAATAAACAATATCTTCTTCTGTTGCATTTAAAAATTTGATGCCAAAACCACCTTCGTCACCCATGTCCACCACGGTATCATGCAAACCACCAGTATCTCTCACCATCGGCAGGGTGCCATAACGAAGTGCATACAACTGATTCAAACCACAAGGCTCTACTCTACTGGGCATCAATAAAAAATCTGCAGCAGCATAAGCCTCATGTCCAATTTTTTCATCATACCCAATAAAAGTATTGTAATTGCCTGGATACAATTGGACTAAATAATTTAATGCAGATTCGGTGGAAGTATCCCCAGCACCAATGATGAAAAAATTGGCACCTGCCTTTGTTTTATCTAAGGCATACTGAATGGCACCTGGCAAAACATCGGCTGCTTTTTCTCCCACCAATCTGCCAATAAAAACAATCAAAGGTTTTGTGGGATCTAAATTATATTTGGCACACAAAGCTTTTTTATTTTTCATCTTTTCTACGGCTACATCCACTGCTGAATAATGATTTGCGATCATTGGATCGGTAGCCGGATTCCAAACTTCATTGTCAATTCCATTTAAAATACCCACGCATTTTTTCTCTTCCTCTTTAAATAATGCTTCCATACCATTGGACTGGTATTTGAGTTGGGCTAAATAGCTATGACTTACGGTGGTTACTTTATCGGCACATTTTACGCCTGTGGCTAAAGCATTGATATTGTTGTCCCATTCTAACAAACCTCTTTTCCATGTATCCCATCTTGGAATAAGTAAGCTCTTGTCCCAGCCCATCGCCCCATGGTATTGTGCATTGTGAATACTCAAGACTGTTTTTACCAATTGTAATTTTTGATAATCGTAACAATATTTCATCATAAATGGAATCAAGGCCGCTTGATGATCATGACAATGCACAATAGTTGGCAAGTCCGTCCACTGTGTCAACCAATTCACTACCGCTACTTGAAAGCCAATGAATCGGTCGATATCATCAGGATAGCCATATATTTTTGGTCTATCCAATAAACCATTTATATCTACTAAGTATAAATCGAAGCCTAGCTTCCCAGTACTTTCTTTGATAATGGTATAATCAAAAAACCAATTGCCTAAATTGGTCTTTCCTTTAAAATGTACCTCCCATTTATTTTCTTGTAAAAAAGGAGTTTGGTACATAGGTAGTACCACCATGGCTTCGGTTCCATTTTTTTTCTGGTATTTAGGCAATGCCCCCACTACATCCCCTAAGCCTCCCGCTTTTGCCATTGGATAACATTCCGCACTTACATGAACAACGACCATGAACAGATTAATTTGATTCAATTTACTTCATTGTGCTTAAAACTCCTTGTTTTTTAAGCACTTAATTCGAATTATTTAAAGATAGATTTTAGCCAATTTTATGCCATTGAATTATAATTTTAAGTATTTTACGGAATCGATTAAACAATAACCTAAACTATTACGATTAAATCAACGAATCTTATGAGCCAAACCAAACAACCCACCAATACAGGCGCATTGTCTACGCTTGTTGTGGTATTCTTTTTCTGGGGCTTTATTGCTTCAAGCAATAGTGTTTTTATACCCTTCTGCAAACACAAATTTCATTTAGATCAATTCCAAAGTCAATTGGTTGACTTTGCATTTTATCTAGCCTATTATATTGGGGCACTTGGTCTATTTGCTTTTGGCGCTTTTGGAGGCAAAGATTTGGTAGGCAAATGGGGTTATAAAAAAAGCATTGTGTATGGCTTGTTGTTTTCCGCTATTGGCGCTGCCGCCATGATTATTGCAGTCAATGCCAATACGTTCACTGGTATGCTAGTGGGCTTATTTATTGTTGCCTTAGGTTTCTCTTTACAGCAAACTGCTGCGCAACCTTTTTCTATTGCCTTAGGTGATCCTTCTACAGGAGCTAGCCGTGTCAATTTAGCAGGTGGTATTAACTCCTTTGGAACCTCTATTGGCCCCATTGTAGTAGCCTTTGCTTTGTTTGGAAGCGCTGCGGCCATTACCGATGATCAAATTGCTGCTTTAAGTTTGAGTAAAGTGGTGATATTATATACTGCTGTAGGTATTTTATTTTTAGCTGCCGCAGCCATGTTTCATTTTTCTAAGAAAGTGCCTCCGGGTATTTCTGAAGAAAAAATTGAACCCGCCAATAAAGCCTTGTTTTTATTGTTGATTATGACGGGGGTATTGATTATTATGTTTGTACCTATTTTTAGTAGTTATAAGATTGACCCTACTACCTTAACAGATGCAGGTAGACACGATTTAGAAACCATGCGTTTGAAATGGTTGTTCGGTGCTTTAGCCACAGTGGTGGTAGGTTTATTGTATGCCAACTTTAGAGCACAGAAAGATGAGAATGGTTGGGGTGCCATGAAATATCCTCAATTAGTATTGGGTATGTTGGCCCTATTTGTCTATGTAGGCGCAGAAGTTTCAATTGGTTCTAACTTAGGAGAATTATTAAAACAAGCCGATTTTGGTAGTATCCCTTCCTCTAAAATTGCTCCTTATATTTCAATGTATTGGGGCAGTATGATGATTGGCCGTTGGGCTGGCGCTATTTCTGCTTTTGAATTTAAAAGTAAAACGAATAAAATATTAACAGTAATTGTTCCTTTGGTTGCGTTTGGTATTGTGATTGGGGTCAATAGCATTGCCCAATATGACATGAGTCCATTGTACATGTATATCGTATGTATATTTATTCAAATTGCGGCTTTCTTCTTAAGTCAAGACAAACCTGCTAAAACATTATTGATCTTTAGTTTAATTGGTTTAGTCTCTATGTTGATTGGCGTATTCACTAAAGGCAATATTGCGATTTATGCTTTCTTAACAGGTGGAATTGCTTGTTCCATTATGTGGCCTTGTATTTTTGCCTTATCTATTGCAGGTATCGGCAAATACACCACACAAGGTGCAGCCTTTTTAATTATGATGATTCTTGGTGGTGGCATTATCCCTCCTATACAAGGTAAATTGTCTGACTTCTTACAATCTTCTCATTTAGATACCCCAGGATATGGTATTCACAATTCCTTCTGGGTGCCTGTTTTCTGCTTTGCTTATATTTTAATATTTGCAATTGCAGTAAAAGGCATCTTAAAGAAACAAGGCATCAATTACGAGGAAACCGAAGTGGCAGCTGGACATTAATTAAAATTTTAAAATTAAAATAATAAGATGGATTCTTTTGTAGTGGGTGTTGATATCGGTGGTACCGGAACCAAATTTGGTATTGTAGACAACGTAGGTAATGTTTTGTTCTCAAGTGAAATGTCGACAAAAAAACATGAGCAAGTACATACCTTCATTGATGAATTAGACGAAAAGCTAAGAGAAATAATTGAAAAAGTAGGTGGCGTGGGCCGGATCAAAGGAATTGGCGTGGGTGCGCCGAATGGCAATATTTATACGGGTACCATTGAGTATGCGCCCAATCTTCCTTGGAAAGGGATTATTCCTTTGGCTAAGATGATTCAAGACAAAACCAAATTGCCTGTAAAATTAACCAACGATGCCAATGCGGCAGCAGTTGGTGAAATGAAGTATGGCGCCGCCCAAGGCATGAAAGATTTTATCATGATTACTTTAGGCACGGGTGTTGGTAGCGGCATTGTTTCCAATGGTCAATTGATTTATGGCCATGATGGATTCGCAGGAGAACTAGGCCATACCATTATTATTCCTGATGGAAGATTACATCCTGGTACAGGTAAAAGAGGCCCACTAGAAAGTTATGCCTCTGCTACGGGTGTTACGCTAACCGCGATTGAAATTTTACAAAAATCAGACCGTCCAAGCTTATTAAGAGCGGTGCCTACAAGCGAATTAAATTCTAAAATTGTTTTTGAAGCAGCCACTAAAGGCGATGAAATAGCCAAAGAAGTTTTTGACTACACAGGTAAAATTTTGGGTATGGCATTGGCCAATTTTGTGATGTTCTCCAGTCCTGAAGCCATTATTTTATTTGGAGGCTTAACCAAGGCGGGGGATTTAATCTTAAAACCTACGCGTGAACATTTGGAAGCCAATGTGATTGAAATATTCCAAAACAAAGTGAAGATTTTAGTGAGTCATTTAAAAGAATCAGATGCGGCCATTCTTGGCGCTAGCGCATTAATGTGGGAATAAAAAAATGATACAATAAAAAAAGGAGTCTCCAATTTAGGGACTCCTTTTTTTATGCTTTGCTTAGCTACAATTATTTATTTATCTTAAGTTCCTCTAACCATTTATTTCTGCCCCATCCAGCAATTACATGTTTTTCTGAATGATAAGAAGAGCGAACGAGTGGCCCACTTTCTACATAATCAAACCCAAGCTCATACCCTATTTGTCTTAGTTCAGCAAACTCATCAGGATGCACAAAGCGTTGAACGGCTAAATGTTTTTTAGTGGGTTGTAAATATTGACCAAGGGTTAATACATCACAACCAACGCCTACCAATTCTTTCATGGTTTGAATCACTTCCTGCTTTTCTTCTCCAATGCCCAACATGATGCCTGTCTTAGTGCGCATGCCCCCTTTCTTTAATGTTTCTAGCACCCCTAAACTTCTTCTATATTTTGCCTGCACTCTTACTTTCTGTGTAATGCGTTCTACGGTTTCCATATTATGACTTACTACTTCGGGTGCAGCTTCAATGATGCGATTAATTTGCTCTTGTATACCTCTAAAATCCGGAATCAAGGTTTCTAAAGTAGTCTCAGGAGTTAATGCTTTGATGGCCTTTATGGTATTGTACCAAATGATGGAACCTCCATCTGTTAACTCATCTCTATCTACGCTAGTTAAAACTGCATGTTTTACTTTCATGAGTAAGATGGCTTCGGCTACACGTTGTGGCTCGTCCCATTCTACCGCTTTTGGACGCCCCGTGGCCACTGCACAAAATTGACAGCTTCTTGTACAAATATTCCCCAATATCATAAAAGTAGCAGTTCCTTCACCCCAACATTCACCCATATTGGGACAGTTGCCACTTTCACAAATGGTATGTAATTTATGGGTGTCTACCAATCCACGTACATGTTTGTAACTTTCCCCAATTGGCAATTTAACCCTTAACCAATCAGGCTTTTTTATCCTTGTTTCCGATCCAGGAGCAACTATAGGTAATTCTTGCATATTTATTCAATAATCAGCCACAAAAATACAAGACTTGCTCCTAAATATGCCTATAATATTGACTCATTTAATCCAAAATAAACCCATTCATCGTAAATTTACCAAAATCAACAATCAATCCTATCTTAACGCTTACTTTAAAACTAATAACATGACAGCTACTGTTACTTACGAATCCAATTTAAGAACCACCTGCTTGCATTTACAAAGTGGCTCCCCCATTGAAACTGATGCTCCCACAGACAACAAAGGAAAAGGGGAAAGATTCTCTCCCACTGATTTAATTGCTACTGGATTAGGTGCCTGTTTGATTACTACGATGGGTATCAAAGCAGAAAGCATGGATATTGCTTTGGATGGCGCTAAGGTTGAAGTCACTAAAATTATGGTCTCAGATCCCAGAAGAATAGGCAAAATTATTGCGCATGTAACTATGCCAGCAGGTTTAAACTTAGACGATAAAACAAAAGAGATTTTGGAAAGAGTGGCCAGAACCTGCCCTGTGGAAAGAAGTTTACACCCAGATCTGGAATTAGACATTGCTTTTCATTGGCAATAGTTCAACTATCATAAAGCAACTAATCAATCCCTAGTTGCTTTATTTTTTGAAGCAATTTGCTCACAGGCAAGCCCATTACATTGTAAAAATCGCCTTGAATATTTTTGATGCCCACTACACCTATCCATTCTTGAATGGCATAGCCCCCTGCTTTATCATAAGGCTGGTACTTGTCTACATAAAATTCAATTTGCGCATTGGTCAATGGATGAAATTCAACTTGAGTGATTTCACTGAATGCAATTACTTGGTCGTTATATAATAGCACCACACCAGTAATTACTTGATGAATACGTCCTGATAATTTTAGAAGTGAAGCCATGGCTTCTGCTTTGTTGATGGGTTTGCCAAGGATGGTTTCCTCCAAAACCACCACCGTGTCTGCAGCAATGATGCAAGTATTATGAATTTCGCCTTTGTCTTGAATTATTTTTTCTTTCACCGCCACTGCTTTATTTTTTGCAATAAAAACGGGCACTTCCTCCAAGGATAAAGTAGTTGGATAATCCTCCTCGGCCTCGGATACAATAATCTCAAAAGGCAATTCTGCCCATTCTAATAAAGCCTTGCGTCTGGGTGATTGGGAAGCTAAAATAAATTGATGCATGGGCGCTTAAAATAAAAAGTAGAAAAATCCAATGGATAAAATACCAAACAACATGGCCCCTTTGATCCAGGAGCTAAGTAGATTAAAATCTTTACTAGTGTAGGCCTTCGGTAATTTAACTAAAACAATAATGAGTGGTGATACTATTAAAGCAAGACAATACAAAGTGGTATACCACCAGCCAAATGGAATCACCACCAACTGTATAATTAATAGCAATGCAATCACAACGATCAACCATACAGAGAGGTAAACCTTGGTTGGTTTCAATCCCCATTTAATAGGTAAGGTTTGACACCCATATTTGGCATCTCCTTCCATGTCTTCTAAATCCTTTAAAGCTTCTCTTACTAAAGTTAAAATAAACGCAAAGGCACTGTACAATAAAGTAAGCTTGGCGAATTTAAAATTAGCGGCATTGGTAATGTCTGGATGAATAATGTCCTCCATCGTTAATTTTGAAAAATAAACTACCGCGATAGACCAAGCTGTAAGTAAAGAAATTATAATATTGCCTACTAAAAAATTCTTTTTAAAGGTGGTGCTGTAAAACCACAACAACAATATGGCTAGTAAATTAGATAAGTGAATATGCCAATAACTTTTAAAAGGGAATATAATGGTGGATATATAAATAGCTACTACACTTAAAATCAAATGCCAAAAAATTACCCATCTTCTGCTTATATAAGCCCCCACCACTACCTTTTCGGGTTTATTGATTTGATCAATATTTACATCAAAATAATCATTGATCATATAGCCTGCTGCTGCAATAAATGTATTGCTCACTAACATTAAATAAAAACGAAAATCAACCTCCTCTACAGATAATGGAAACAGTGGTTTGTAAATACAAAAATGAAACAAGGTTTCTGCCAATAAAATAAATAGCAAATTGGGCCAACGTATCAATCTTAAAAAATGAATCAGTAGCTTCAAAATATAGTTTTAAGATTTATTTGGATTGGATTTGATCACTCAGATCCCAATGATCATTTAATTTTAAAGTCTTTTCAATTACTTCTCTTGCACAACCTTCCCCTCCTTTGGCAATGGCATTATAAGCGGCAATGGCTTTAATGTCTGCAGCGGCATCACTTGGACAAGCAGCTAAGCCCACCGCCTTCATGGCATCATAGTCCGGCATGTCATCTCCCATATACATGATTTGATCTAATGCAATTTTATTCAAGACCACCAATTCCTGCAATAAGGATAGTTTATCTTTCACTTTCATAAAAACTTCAGAGATCCCTAATTTTTGAAGGCGCTCTTTTACCTCCTCAGAATGACCACCTGAAATGATCCAAACTTGGTAGCCTTTTTTGATGGCCAACTGCAAAGCATAGCCATCTTTAATGTCCATCGACCTGGCCATTAATCCATTGGGCATAATCAATAACTTGCCATTGGTTAAAACGCCATCGACATCAAATACAAAACATTTAATTTTTTTAAAGGCTGCTAACAAGTAGGTGATTTTTAGACTATAAATGTAAGCCTATTTTTGATTATCTCTCCATTCATAGACCCAGGCACTTTGGATCATTTCCAAATGACCTTCGCTGGACTCCTCTTTCTTCCCTTCAAAATGAGGTAAAGACAAAACCCATTCTAGCAAATCGGTGAAACGAACACGGTATATTTTGGACTCGGTAAAATCATCTCCAAATTTTTCATATAATTTTTGGGCAATATCTTCATGGTCATTCCAATGGATGGGTGGTTCAAACTGGCTCATAGTTTTTTATTTTTTATTCTCCTAAAAATTGTGTTTGGTCTGGCAAATTGATTTCAATATCGCCCGAACCGGCAAGCAATTCACATTGACAGCCCAGTCTTGATTCAATTCTTGGACTTACTGCACGATCAATAAAATCTTCTTCTTTATCTGATAATTCTTGTAAAAATTCAGCCCCTTTTTTTACATAGATATGGCAAGTGCTGCAGGCACAAACTCCACCACAATTGTGATGTAATTCAATACCAGCATCTAAGATTACTTCCAATAAACTCTGATCTGGTTTTATATTGGTTAAAGTAACTGGCGCCAATCCCTTTTGTTCAAAATTGATTTTTAATGAATACATAAGTTCTTGATAGATTTTTGCGAAAATAACTTATATCATTCAATGCTTTTGTTTCCTTTATAATTTTCTTTATCGAAATACAAAAAAAATAGGCCCCGCCCCTGTTCTAGACTTATCTTTGCAGATAAATAATGGAATAATGGCGAAGCAGGGGTTCTCTCAACGTATGTATTTACAGTATTTAAGAACAAAATTTAAAACCTTGGGATTGGTCTCTTTACCGGTAGCCGGAAAATTGGCATTTAATCTTTTCTGTACGCCCTATCCGAAATTTAAAAAAAGAAAAGCACCTGCCATTTTTCATCAAGCTAAGACGATCCAAGTAAGTGTCAAAGGCAATGGCTTACATAATATTGGGACCTCCACTTTAAATGGTTTTGAATGGAACCCAAATCAGCCGAATGGCAAAACAGTATTGATTGCACATGGATATGCAAGCTGTGCTTACAAATTTGAACAGTATATACAGCCTCTTTTAAAAATGGGTTGCAAGGTAATCTGCTTTGATGCCCCTGGACACGGTTTAAGCCAAGGTAAATACATTAATATAGTCATCTATCAAGAAGCCATCCATGAAATCATCAAAGACCATGGCCCGATTGATTATTTTATTGGACATTCCCTTGGGGCCATTACCCTAGCCATGGTGGCCGAAACCATCTCTCATCCCATGGATCATAAATTTGTACTCATTGCCCCAGCCACTAAAACCACCACCACTTTTGAAAATTACTTTACGATGATGCACTTAAAGGATGGGGTTAGAAAGGCATTTGTTGAAGAATTGCAAAGGCATACCCATCACCCAGTCAGCTTTTTTGAAGCCGATCGTGCCCTAGAAAAATATACTGGACCTGTGCTTTGGGTACATGACCAAGAAGATCTGGTCTGTCCTTATAAAGATTTAATAGATTTTAAAAATAAAGCCGCAGAAAATATTAAATTCTTGACAACCAATGGCTTAGGTCATAATAAAGTGTACAAAACACAGGAAGTGATTGACAAAATCATGGCATTTTTGGGTTCCTAAGCCCTAGTAATTTTTATTTTTTAGTCTAAAGCTCTAATATTGCATCGCGAGAAAAGAAATAGCCTCTCCAACAAAGGGTTTGCTTTTTTTTCATAATTACTTGATAATCAATTTCTAAAATATCCCGTAGGAGCGGTAGACCACTATGTCAAAGAACTTATTAATTGTGGAGTCGCCTGCAAAGGCAAAAACGATCGAGAAGATTTTAGGCGAAGATTTTGAAGTGCGCAGTTGCTATGGGCACATCCGTGATTTGGAAAAAGTAGACATGGGGATAGATTTAAAAAACAAATTTGCTCCTCGTTATACTGTTCCAAGTGAAAAAGAAAAAGTGGTGAAGGAATTAAAATCCATGACCAAGAAAGCAAAAGAAGTATGGCTAGCATCGGATGAGGACCGTGAAGGAGAAAGCATTAGTTGGCATTTAGCAGAAGTTTTAGGATTAGATCCAAAGAAAACCAAAAGAATCGTCTTTCATGAGATTACAGCTCCTGCTATTAAGAAAGCAGTAGAAAATCCACGATTCATCAATATGGATTTGGTAGATGCACAACAAGCAAGAAGAATTTTAGATAGAATTGTAGGTTTTGAATTGAGCCCTGTACTTTGGCGTAAAATTGGCATGCAAAGAAGTTTGAGTGCTGGTAGGGTTCAAAGTGTGGCGGTAAGATTAATTGCAGAAAGAGAAAGAGAAATCAATCATTTTATTCCGGAGAGTGTTTTTAAAGTTTCTGCATTATTTAGTGCGCCAGATATCAACAAGAAAAAAGTAAAATTCAAAGCAGAAGGTCCGCAAAAATTAACTACAGCTGGTGCAGCCGAAAAATTTTTAAACGAATGCAAGGGCGCAAAATATACCGTAAAAGACATTGCTGTAAAAGATGGCAAACGCACGCCCTCAGCGCCATTCACTACTTCTACCCTACAACAAGAAGCTTCTAGAAAATTAGGTTACAGCGTAAGTAAGACGATGTTACTAGCGCAAAAATTATATGAAAGTGGTAAGATCACTTACATGAGAACAGACAGCATTAGCTTGAGTGAAACTGCGGTGGAGGCTATTAAAAAAGAAATCAATGATAGTTTTGGTGATCAATATTATCAACCAAGAAAATTCAAGAATAAAAATGAAAATGCACAAGAAGCACATGAAGCCATTCGTCCTTCTTACATGAACGAAAGCAAAGTAGACGATCCAGATTTAAATAGATTATATGAATTGATTTGGAAAAGAACCATTGCTTCTCAAATGAGTGATGCCCAGTTTGAAAAAACAACTGCAAAAATTGAAATCTCTACCAATAAAGAAACATTAACCGCAAGTGGTGAAGTAATGAAGTTTGATGGTTTCCTAAAAGTATATTTAGAAAGCAAGGATGAAGACGAAATAGAGGAAGACAATTTGGAGGAGGGAGATGAAAGCTTATTGCCTCCTTTAGCTAAAGGACAAGTACTTGATTTTACATCTATGACCGGTTTGGAAAGATTTAGTCGCCCAGGTTCTAGATTTACGGAGGCTTCCTTAGTTAAGAAACTAGAGGAACTAGGAATTGGTCGTCCTTCTACTTATGCACCTACGATTACCACCATCATGAAGCGTAATTATGTAGAGAAAAGAGAAAAAGAAGGCATTAAAAGAATTTACCAAATTTTGACCTTAAGCAATAAAGATGAAGTTAAACAAGAATCCGCTTCAGAAATAACAGGTGCGGAGAAAAATAAGTTGTCCCCTACCGATTTAGGTTTGGTAGTAACTGATTTTTTAAAATTACACTTCTCTAAAGTGATGGATTTTAATTTTACTGCTAAAATTGAAGGTGAATTTGATGAAATTGCTGCAGGTAAATTAAAATGGAGCGATATGTTAGCCGCTTTTTATGAGCCTTTTCATGTGACTATTGAACATACCCTTGAAACTGCAGAAAGAGCTAAAGGCGAAAGAGAACTTGGTTTTGATGCGGTAAGTGGAAAGAAAGTAATTGCTCGTATGGGCAGGTATGGCCCAATGGTTCAAATTGGCCATCAGGATGAGGAAGAAAAACCAAGATTTGCTAAATTGAAGGCCTCCCAGAGTATTGAGACCATCAGTTTTGACGATGCCATGGAATTGTTTAAATTACCAAGGATGCTTGGCCAATTCGAAGACGAGGATGTTTCTGTAAATATTGGACGTTTTGGCCCTTATGCGGCTCATTCCAAGAAGTTCTACTCCCTCAACAAGGAAATGGACCCCTATACGGTTACCCTCGAGGAATTGACCCCTATGATTGCAGAGAAAAGAAAGGCCAAAGATGAAAGAACCATCAAAGTATTTGAAAAAGAGAAGATTCAATTGTTAAGAGGCCCATATGGACCATATATTAAACAAGGCTTACGTAATTTCAAATTGAGTAAGGAGCAGCAAGAGAAAGTGGAAACCTTGACCATTGAAGAAGTCAATGCAACTATTGCAGAATTAAAAGCCAATCCTCCGCGCAAGATGGCTAGAAAAAAGAAAGCATCTTAATAAATCTAGCATTCAAATGTATTGAGTTATAAAAAAGGCCTCCAAATTTGGAGGCCTTTTTAGTATCATTAGTTAGGCTTGAAATTGAATTAATTCAATGCAGGCTTACTCATTAATTTAAGGTATTGAACATGTGCCTTAATGGCGCTAATCACCGTTGGATATTCAATGTACTTTAATTTAAAATCTGCACAGGTTTGTTTTACTATCTTAGAAATAGCTGGATAGTGCACATGTGAAATTTTAGGAAACAAATGATGCTCAATTTGGAAATTCAATCCCCCTACCAACCAACTTACTAATTTACTCTTAGTAGCAAAATTAGCAGTGGTCTGAATTTGATGTACTGCAAATTCATCAGGCATTTTATTCTCAGGTTGAATGGCTAAAGGGAATTCGGTTTCAGTCACTGTATGCGCCAATTGAAAAACAATGCTCAAAATAAATCCAGCAAAACAACCCACCACTAAAAACCCTACCAACCAGCTCACCCAGCCCAACATATAAATAGGTAATACTACAAAGATAAAAGCATGATATACTTTCACCGCCCAAAATTCAATGTGATCTGCGATACTCATGTCCTTGATGGCTACGGAGCCAATTTTACCTGAGAAATATTTTTTATAGTCTGCAAAAAATATCCAGAATATATACAATAACATATATAAGCCCCAGAAATAAATATGTTGAAAACGATGCAATAAATAATGTTTTTGTGTAGGTGCCATTCGCATTAGAACACCCACTTCAATATCATCATCTACCCCGTCAATATTAGTAAAAGTATGGTGCAAGGTAACATGCTTCATGGCCCACATAAAACGACTGGCCCCTAAAACACTAATAGAGGATGAAGCTAATTTATTCAACCAAGCATACTTACTAAAACTTCCATGGCTGCCATCATGCATCACATTGAACCCAATGGCTGCAATTAAACCTCCAAATAAAACGCATTCTATCACTGCAAAAAAAGTGGATGGGGTAAAAAATATCAAGTGAACATAAATCAACACAAACAAGGTCATTAAAATAATGGCTTTTGAAAATAACTTGAAATTGCCCGTTGCTTTTATCGAATGTTCTGCCAAATATTTATTCACCCTATTTTTTAATTCGGTATGTAAGGATTGCTCCATTACTGGAAATTTCGGGGTAGCTGAAATTTGATTGCTCATGTGCTTTTCGTTGTATAAGCAAAGTACGGACAAATTGCAATATGACTGAGCATAAATACCGATTATTTAGCTGAACGTTTAATAATTCTATTTATTATGCAAACATTTGTTAATTATATCCACAACCATAGGATAAGTATAATGGGATTTTGCAAATATTTTGCGTTGATTTGAATAATATTTGAAAACAACCCAACGCTCAAAATGCAAAAAGCAACAGAAATAAACGCTTTGTTTAAGTTAATTGACGACCCAGACGAAGAGATTTTTAATACCATTGCGGATAGATTGTTGGTTTATGGCTCTCCCATCATTCCAGACTTAGAACATTTATGGGAAAATACATTAGACGAGGCTACTTTGGAAAGAATAGAGCTCATGATTTACAAACTTAGATTGCAAGATCTAAAAGAAGCTTTTACCAAATGGAATGCGGATCCTAATGCCTCCTTATTTGAAGGTGCATTGCTTGTCACACAGTTTCAATTTCCTGAACTAGCTATTGATACTTTGCGTCATCAAATGGAAAAAATTAGACGTAATATATGGTTAGAATTGAACAATTATTTAACGCCTTTAGAGCAAGCCAATGTCATTCGAAATATTCTATACAATTATTATCAAATAAAAGGAGTAGAAGTAAATTACGAGAAGCCTGAAGAATTTTTAATTGCTGCCCCCTTGCAATCTAAAAAAGGAAATGCCATTGCCAATACTTTGCTCTATGCAGAACTTTGTCATCAATTAGACATACAAGCCCACTTTATCAATATCCCCAAGCAATGCATCATTGCTTTTTATACTTCAGATTGGGATCCAGAAGAATTGGTGACTAACCCACAAGAATTCATTCAATTTTATGTAGAAGGCACTACAGGTAATGCTTTTTCTCAAAAAGATTTAGACAATTATATGCAGCGGTCCAATATAGTGCCTAAGAATAGTTATTATAAGCGGCTCACTAATGTTCAAATCATTAAAAAGCATTTGATGGAGTTTGCAAAATGCTTTCAAAGTCCCACCCTACTCTACAAACAAAAAGACCTAATAGAATTAGCCAATTTATTGAGTTAAGCGATGTAATTTTAGGCAGAAACTATCAACTATGCTCAACTGGGAAGATTTTACAAAAGTAGACATCAGGTGCGGTACCATTTTAACTGTGGAAGCTTTCCCAAAAGCTAAAAAACCAGCCTACCAATTAAGTATCGATTTTGGCCCCTTGGGTATCAAAAAATCATCCGCTCAAATTACCCATCATTACTCCATGGAAAATTTAGTGGGCAAGCAAATCATCGCCGTAGTCAATTTTCCTCCTAAACAAATTGCCAATTTTATCAGTGAATGTTTAGTATTAGGGGTATATGATGATGCAAATGAAGTAGTCTTACTTCATCCTTCCTTACCAGTGACCAATGGACAACCTATCGGATAATGCCCAATCAATACCTACAAATTTATCATAGCCCCATTGGTATTATAAAAATCGTTGCAGATGATTTTTGTATTGAAGAATTAATTTTTATCGAAGACGAGGCCATAGATCAAATTGAAATTTCAGCTACCACCCCAGAGGTCATCAATCAATGCATTGACGAATTGATTGAATATTTTGCAGGTAAAAGAAAACATTTTAGTGTCGCCATTAATCAAGCGGGTACGGAATTTCAACAAAAAGTTTGGAAAGAATTGTATGAGGTACCCTTTTCTAAAACTTTAAGCTATGCAGAATTAGCAAAAAAAATGGGTGACCCTAATTTAGTGCGTGCTGCAGCCAATGCCAATGGGAAAAACAAAATTGCCATCATCGTACCCTGCCATAGAATTGTGGGATCGGACAGATCCTTGGTAGGCTATGCCTGGGGCAAGGCCAGAAAAAAATGGTTATTACAACACGAATTTAGATTGGAGCTAGGCGTACAAACCTTGTTTTAATATTCCCTTATTTTAAAATAGAACCATCAAAGCCAAAGGGCAAAAGATAACTTGCCGAAGGAATGACCATGACCTGGCCTGATTTTCCTGCTAAAATAATTTTAATCGGCGCTTGATAACGATTTTCATAATCCAACAAGGATTGCCTACACATCCCACATGGAGATATAGGTGCTGCCGATGGTTTATTTAATGGGTCATAACTAATGGCCATAGATAATATAGTAGCTTCTGGATATTGGCTTCCTATACTATTCAATAAAGTTCTTTCGGCACAAATGCCCACTGGAAAACTGGCGCTTTCTTGATTAGATCCAAGCACTATTTGTCCGGTGGACAATAAGGCTGCTGCGCCCACTTTAAAATTGGAATAAGGAGCATAAGCAGTTTCTGTTGCCTTGATGGCTGCCTTTAATAAAGCTTGGTCTGCATTAGACAATAAACCAGCATGGTCTAAAAGTTCATAGTCAAACTCGTATTTTTTTTGCATTGATTTATTTAATGCTATTGAATAGTCGATTCCAACGAATAGATTTATTGTAACTAAACCAAATTAAAGCAGCTCTTCCAACAATATGCGTTTCTGGCACATAGCCCCAAAAACGACTGTCCTGGCTTCTGTGTCGATTGTCTCCCATCATCCAATAATAATCCTGTTTTACTTTGTAAGTGCTAGCCACCAAACCATTTAAAACAAATTGACCATTGACTTTATCTATAGTATTGTGCTCATAATTGGTAATTAAACGGCGATACAATTCTATGGTGCTATCATTCAACTCCACGATGTCCCCTTTTTTAGGAATACGAATAGGGCCAAAATTATCTAGAGAAAAAGGGAAATGTTGCACATCATTGGGGAAAGTATAACCCACTGTATTGTCCACATAGGCTGTCACCGATACCACTTGCGCTAATTTTTTTAAGCTTTCTGCAGCCCCTGCCGTCATATTAATTAAATAAGTATTGGCCTTGCCATCAATCAGTCTAAAATCGTTGGTGGCTTCGGTGGTACTAATACCAATACTGTCCTCTACATAATCTTCTGCAATTGGCTTACCATTGGTCACAACTAAATATTCTGTTTGAGCATTGGCAGTCACTAAAGCGGGCTGACCATTCACCCACAAACGACTTTCTTTTACCTGAATGAGATCCCCTGGAACTCCTACACATCGTTTAATGTAGTTATCTGTTTTGTCAATGGGATGAACCAATATAGGAAATTGTGCATTTAGTTTTTCTCTGTCTCCATTAAATTCAGGTGATCTTAAAACATCGTAATAAGGAATTTTACTGCCATACTCTGGATCGTTAATAATGGTATCTCCTGCAGGAAAATTAAATACCACTACATCATTGCGATTGATATTTCTAATTTTAGGCAGCCTGCTGTAATCTAATTGCACCCATTTTATATACGAAGGCGTGGTGGGTGCTCCAGGCATCGTATTGTGTACAAAAGGAAAAGAGATGGGTGTTTGTGGAACTCTAGCACCAAAAGTGATTTTATCAACGAATAAAAAATCGTTCACCAATAAAGTTTTTTCCATACTCTCGGTAGGAATCACATAGGCTTCAAAAATAAAAGTTCTAATTAAAGTAGCAGCGACCACTGCAAAAACAGCTGCATCAATCCATTCTCTAGAAGCAGGCTTATGGTAATGGACTAAGGCAGTTTCCCCATGCCATTTTTCTTTTGCTGAAAATCCCAAATAAGGCAAATATATAAAAGGAAAAAAAACAGTTAATGTATGTTGCACCAGATTCACCTTTTTGAAATGCATCACAAAAATGATGGAGATCCACAAGCTTACAAACTGACCTAAAATAGGAATTAATTGTATCCAAAACCAAATTTTTGGAATATTGCAAAGCTTTACAACTTCCCAAGTATTGTAAATTGGGATGATGGCTTTCGAATGGGCTACCCCTGCTTTTTTAAGCATACTGTAAATACCAATGTACCATCCTACCCAAAAAACAATCAAACAAATGAATCCCATAAATAGTAGTTATTATTGATAACAAAAATATCCCTTTGTGAGGGATATTTATAAAAAGAGTATGAATTATATTGTTAAACTGTACAAAAGGCTAAAATAAAGGATTACTGTCACTTATTTGTATTGATGTAGTACCTCTTTGACTAATTTTACCGATCTAATGATGTCTGGAATGGCCAAAGCAGTTAAATTAGGCGCATAATGCATAGGCGCATCGGCACTGGTAATTCTTCTTATAGGGGCATCTAAATAATCAAAGCCCTCTTTTTGAATGCGGTAGCTTAATTCAGAAGAAACGGAAGCAAAAGGCCATTGTTCTTCAATGATGACCAATCTATTTGTTTTTTTAACGCTTTCTAAAACGGTCATCCAATCCAAAGGACGAATGGTTCTTAAATCAATTACTTCTGCGCTAATCCCTTCTTTTTCTAATTCTGCAGCAGCACCTAAGGCCACTTTCATCATCTTACTGTATGAAACAATAGTTACATCGCGGCCCGGCTTTTTCACCGCAGCTAGTCCTAGAGGGATATAATACTCTTCGTCAGGTACGTCCGCTTTTTCGCCATAACTTACTTCACTTTCCAAAAACATAATTGGATCTTCTTCATACCTGATGGCTTGTTTTAATAAACCTTTTGCATCATAAGCATCAGCCGTAGAGACCACTTTGATACCCGGGATATTGGCTAAATAACTTTCAAAAGCGGTAGAATGCTGTGCGCCTAAGT
>CAINEG010000276.1 GCA_903847655.1 uncultured Bacteroidota bacterium | reverse complement strand
AATTAGAGACCCTTAAATATTTTTGATTACCCGTGACTGCATAAATATTGGCAAGCACTTCATTCATGCCCCCGTATTCGCAAAGCAACATTTTATTGCGCACAGAATCTGGCATTGGCACCATTAAATCATAGGTCCAGTCTGCCATTTTAGTGACTACCTCTAATGCTTTTTTATTATCTAAGTACAAATAAGCATCCATTAAGCCTGCCATTAATTTGTGCACTGTGTACCAAGGTGACCAAGCGCCATTCAAATCAAATCCCGAAGATTTAATTTGTCCATTGCGTACTTTTTGCCATAAGGCATCTTCCTCTGGGATGGCACCTACATAGCCTGTATTTCTTTTTTCTTGACAAAGCGCAATTTCATCTATTAGGTAGGCTGCTCTTTTTTTGAATTTATCTTGATGCGTGCTGGCATACATCAATGAAATAGCCGATAAATAATGGCCCATCGTATGCCCCGACAATCCTGTAGATTCCCAACCGCCATACACAGAATCCTTGGTGGGTAAGCTAGCATTCATATAAAAGCGAGTCAATAATCTATTTGGGCTGAGGCTAATCAAATAGGCGCTATCTAGTTGCATGGCTTTTTTAAATGGGCCATTTAGTAAGGTAATTGTTGAAATAGGGAAGGCGTATGCTTGAATAGGAATAGCAGCGCTTACCTTAATATTGTCCTCGTTTTTGGAAGCTAAATAAGATTGTGCTTTTGCTTGAAATAAATACAGGCTAAGCAATGAAAATAGAAGTAGTTTTTTCATCGTATTTTTTTTACTTGAATCTAGAAAACTTTTCTGTGCGGCCAAGTAATGCGATGCCTATATAACCTCTTACATATAGTATATCCTTATTGTCATCCATCCACATTTTACAACTATAAGTTGATCCATTAGCGGGATCGTAAATTTTTCCATTGACCCATTGAGGGGCTTCCCAACTAAAATCACTAAACATTATCAATCCTTTTACCTCTCTATTTCTTAAGCTTTCGTCCTTGTTGTAAATATCTTTTCTTTCTGTTTTTACCCAAATTAATTTTCCATACAATTTATTGCCTTGGGTATAGGTTTCTACAATTCCTTTTTTACTGGGGGATAACCATTTTCCAATAAATTCTTTTTGAGCCATCACTGAATTAAAAGCGGCCAAAAAAATGCAAATAGATATAATTTTTTTCATAGGAAATTAGGGTTAAGTATTTTCAATATTGTGGTGTTCTAAGTTAGGATTTAAAAAATTAATTCCATGGTTTTTTTGTCAGGAACTTCTTTCCATTCTGTAATTAAATCCTTGTAAAGCTTTCTCATTTTAAGCAGATCGGTTTCCTTGATCATTAATGATGGAAGATCTGGGTTGGTTTTTTGTAAGCTTTCTTTAACTACTTGATTAAAATTTTCAAATGGGTTTTGGGTATATTCAATAAGGAGTAGGTTGGCCAAGGTTTCGGCATACCAAGCTTCATTGCTTAGTTTCATTTGATCTCTTATGGCCTTATTTTCGAAGTCTTGTATAGCAATTCCGCTTTTAATAATGCCATAAAAAGCAGTGGTATAATGAAGTGTTGTTTCAATAGTATAATGACTCAAATCATGCAGCACTAAAAAATTGTCCCCTTTGGTCCAGGTAGAACTCTTATCAGCTCTTAAAAAACTAATAATATTTTTCGATTCTTTATTTTTCTGAAACTGCACCTTCATGGTTTTAAAGTTATAAAATAAATCTAGTATTTGTATCTTTGAAAGAATCAGTTTATTTATGGTCATTTTATTAATTAGTATATTTTTATTGGGATATTTGGCCATTGTTTTTGAAAGCTTTATTAGCATTGGCAAAGCTAGCATTGCACTAATTACTGCCATTGTATTGTGGACTACTTTAGGGCTTGGCACCCAAGATAGTCCTTCGCTTTTTAGCCATTTGGCGATTTCTATGGCGGAGACTTTTAAAATTGTTTTGTTTTTATTCGGTGCCATGACCATGGTAGCTTTGATGGACTTACAAGGTGGATTTATGCCCATTGGTAAAGCCCTGACCTTGCTTCCAAAAAAATATTTAGTTTGGGCTATTGGATTTTTCACATTTTTCTTATCCGCATTTTTAGACAACCTGACAACAACCATTGTTATGGTTACTATATTGAATAAAATTATTAGTCATCAAAAAACAAAATGGTTATTGTTGGGACTAGTCATCATTGCAGCCAATGCTGGCGGCGCTTTTAGTCCTATTGGAGATATTACCACCACCATGTTATGGATGGGTGGCCAAATCACCCCTTATCAAATTATGAAGCAAACTTTTTTAGCTAGTTTGATGAGTATGTTGCTACCAGCACTTCTTATCCAATGGCAATTAAGGGGTAAAATAGACTTGAATGTATTGGATGAAAAAACAGACAAGACTGAATTTAATTCAACACATAAGAATTCTATTCTATTTACCGGGATGGCTTGTTTTTTGTTGATTCCAATATTTAAATGGGCTTTCGACCTACCTGCCTTTTTGGGTATGCTGCTTGGGGTAGGCTTAATGGTATTGATTACATGGATACTTTGGAATTTTATACACCATAAAAAAAACGAAGTATTCCCACTTAGGCAGTTTTTACATAAAATAGATGGGTCCACACTTGTTTTTTTCTTTGCTATTTTACTTTCTGTTGCTGCCTTGGATGCGGCAGGTATTTTACCCACATTGGCATTTCAATTAAACAATGCTGTTGGAAATAATTTAAATTTAGTGGCCATGGGTATTGGCTTATTTTCATCTATTGTGGACAATATTCCTTTAATAGCAGCTATCCAGCATATGTATCCATTAAGCAGTTATCCAACTGATCATTATTTCTGGGAATTACTGGCTTATGCAGCGGGCACCGGAGGCTCTTGTTTACTCATTGGATCTGCCGCTGGCATTGCAGTAATGGGTATGGAGCAAATGGATTTTATATGGTATTTTAAAAAGATCAGTTGGATGGCTTTGCTTGGCTTTTTTAGCGGCCTACTTATTTTTCTTTTGCAAAAAGCCATTTACTAAAATAACACTAATTTATAAATATCAACGGCTGTACTTCCTATTTTCAAGGGTACAGCCGTTGATTTATTTTCAAAGCTATTGGTAAAAAAATATTCTACCAATCCAATCCTGGTTGGGTAATTTTAAAATTATCTTTTTCTTTGGCTTTATCTACCATTACTTTAACATCATTCAGTAATTGCTTCGCATCATACACAACGCCATCTTTGATAGTGTATTTAATTCCACCTACTCTTACAGAAGTACCATCTTGATTTAAATGTATAGCGCCAGTGCCATACAATACTTGTAAGTTTTTTAAAGGGTTGGCATCTACAATAATAATGTCGGCTAATTTACCTGTTTCCACTGAACCTAAATCTTTATCCATGCCCAATGCTTGTGCAGCATTTAAGGTAGCGGAACGAATCACTTCTAGCGGATGAAATCCTGCTTCTCTTAACAATTCTAATTCTCTAATAAATCCAAAGCCATAGGTTTGATAAATAAAACCATTGTCTGAACCTGCGGTTACACGACCTCCTCTATTTTTGTATTCATTGATAAAGGCCATCCATAATTTATAATTGTTTTTCCACTCCACTTCTTGTTCTGTGCCCCAATCAAACCAATAAGAGCCATGAGAATTTCTGCTTGGCGAATAAAATTTCCAAAGGGAAGGTAGGGTGTATTTTTCATGCCATTCTGCTCTTCTTGTTCTTTGTAAATCACGGTTGGCCTCATAAATATTAAAAGTTGGATCCAAGGTAAAGTCTAAGGCGATTAATTCGTTCATTACTTTATTCCATTTTTCAGAATAAGGTGCAGCTGCTTGTTTCCATAATTTACCAGCATTTTCAAACCTGCTTTGCTCATTGGTATAATTGTAATCCAAAGGAAAATTCTGAACTGTTTTATCTTCAAATAAGGCTTCAGGCAAACCATACCAATGTTCCATACTGGTCATACCTGCTCTAGCAGAATTCAGTACATTCCATCTAGCAACATCTGTTTGTGCATGATGGCAGCAGGATCTTAATCCAATTCTTTTATTTTCTCTAATGGCAGCGTCCATTACTTCTGGGGATGCGCCAAAAAATTTAATACCATCTGCGCCATTTTTTGCATTTTCATTCACCCAATCTCTAGCATCTTGTGCAGTGACAATTTCTTTTTTACTTCCTTGTCCAAATCCAGTATAGGCAAGAATTCGTGGTGCAACAATTTTATTTTCTGCACTTCTTTTCTTTTCACTTAATACCCAACTCAAGCCATTGCCTGCTGATACATCTCTAACTGTGGTAATGCCATGGGCCATCCATAATTTATAGACATATTCAGCTGGTGTACCTTGTTCTTTACCGCCAATATGGGTATGCATATCTATCAAACCTGGTAAAGCAAACATGCCATTGGCATCAATTTCCTTTCCGTTTTTTGCTAATACTGGTCTACGGGCAGAATTGATTGGATTTCCTTCGTTGGCGACCACTACAATTTTTACAATTCTATTGTTTTCTATAACAATATCTATTGGTCCAATGGCAGGCGCACCAGTTCCATTGATGAGGGTGACTCCTCTAATGATTAATTGTGCGTAAGGGCCACCACCTTCGTTTCTATCAGGCGCGGGTGCGATTTGAGCATTGGCTACTTGCAAAAAAAAGCAAAGTAGTAAAACTTGAATGGAGCGAATCAACAATTTCATAAGCTTTTAATTTAATACCTAAACTTACGCTTTTTTTTAAAAAAAAGCCCTCCTGAGGAATCAGGTGGGCGATTAACGATTGCTTGCTTAAAAACCTTCAAATAAAACCTTTCAAAGGTTGCACGAAGGTAATGGCTATACTCATGGCGCATTATCAATTAATTGTTAAATCTAAATGGGGGGATGCTGCGCTATAAAGTCTTGTGGGGGTAAGCTTTCAAAGCTTCTTCCAAACAGTCCATGGCTTCATTGATGGCTGTTTCGTTTAAAACATAGGCCAGCCTAACCTCATTGGTCCCTAAGCCTGGACTAGTGTAGAATCCAGTGCCGGGCGCCAACATGATTGTGGCGTTTTTGTACCTAAAATCGGTCAATAACCACCTGCAAAAAGCATCGGTATTGTCTACGGGAAGTTTTGCCATCACATAAAAAGCACCACTTGGGGCTGGACAAAAAACACCTTCCATTTTGGAGAGCCTTTGAACCAAGGTGGCCCTTCTGTTTTTGTATTCTGCTCTTGTACCATCAAAATAAGAAGAGGGCAAGCTTAAAGCAGCTTCTGCAGCAATTTGTTCCAAGGTAGGAGGGCTTAATCTTGCTTGTGAAAATTTCATGACGGCTTCAATGACGGATTTGTTTTTAGTGACCAAGGCGCCAATTCTTGCACCACAAGCAGAATATTTTTTACTAAAAGTGTCAATCATGATCACATGGTCTTCAACACCTTCTAGTGTAAGTGTGCTTTTTACTTTTCCTTCATAACTAAATTCGGTATACGCTTCATCAGAAAATAAATACAAATCTTTCTCTTTAATTAAATCTCTGATTTGCAATAATTCTTTTTCGCTGTAAACATAGCCCGTTGGATTGTTGGGGTTGCAAATAAATATTCCTTTTGTTCTGGAAGTAATTTTTTCTTTGAAAGAGGCAATTGGCGGTAAAGCGAATCCAGTTTCGATGCTAGAAGTGATAGGAATAATTTTTATGCCAGCGGCCATCGCAAAACCAATGTAGTTGGCATAAAATGGTTCAGGGACTATAATTTCATCTCCTGCATCCAAGCAAGCCATAAAAGCGAATAAAATACCTTCACTCCCGCCAATGGTAATTAAAATATCTTCATAGCTAACATTGATGCCTTTAGTAATATAATAAGCCGCTAATTTTTTTCTAAAACTTAATATGCCCGCACTGTCTGTATATTCTAATACTTTTAAATCTGCATTTTTTACCGCCTCCATCATAATGTTTGGCGTTTCAATATCTGGTTGTCCAATATTTAAGTGGTAAACTTTAACACCCTCTTTTTTTGCTGCATCTGCAAATGCGGCTAATTTCCGAATAGGAGAGGAAGGCATTTGAGCGCCTCTTTGGCTTATACTTATCATTCCAGCAAAGATAGGCAAGCACTACCTCAAAAAAAAACGTCCCCGGCATTGAGGACGTTTTTTTTGTAATTATTTTAAGAACAATTGGTAGTTTATAAAATCACTTCTCCTTCGATGATGAGTTCTGTAACTTGTTTTTCGCCAGCGAATTTAACGGTGACGCGTTTTTTAAATACGCCACTAAAAGGAGCTGTGTAAGTCACTTTTATATTGCCTTTCTGACCTTTTAAAATAGGATTTTGATTATATTCTGGTTGAGTGCAACCACATTCTGCATTCGCAAATTCAATCACCGCAGGTTTTGTACCAGTATTTACATAATTAAAAATTACAGACTTGTGAATCCCTTTTTTAATCTTTCCAAAACTATGTGCTGTTTTATCAAAGTGAATAGATGCTTGAGCCCAGCTGCTCGCTGAGATAAGTAGGCAAAAAACTAGAGTTTGTATTTTCATAGATAAATATTTTTTTATGCTTAATGGTTGGTACTTGTATTGTTAATGACAGGGGCGGTTGGTGTATTGTTGGTAATGGCCACTCCTTCTCCGGTAAATTTAGTTTGTTTTTTTAAACCACTTGAAAATTCCAAGTCGGTATACCTGCTAAACAATCCCATGGCAGACCCATTAAAAGTAATGGCTACTTCTGCCATTTGGCCTGGACCCATTTTTTGATTGGCTTTGAAATTAGGGGTCGTACAACCACAACCTGGTCGAGCTGTAATTAAGGTAATGGTATCTTTGCTGATATTGGTAATTTCAATAGTATAGGTAGCAGGCTTGCCAAAGCTAATTTTGCCAAAATCATATTGATCGTTTTTAAACTTCAATACATCCTCTACTTTGGCCTGTGCATTTAATTGCTTAAAAGACAAAGTCAAAGCTAAAAAGGCGATGAATAAGGTGATTTTTTTCATAGTATTATGGTTGATCATCCGTAAAAAATCCTAGTAAAACAGGTGTACGAAATTATTGAAAAATCGGTAAAAAGCTGATTTTACTTATTTCTTTACTTTATATGCATTTTGACCCCTATTTTTGTCAAATGGAATCCACCCTAGACGCTGTTGCTGAACAAGACATGCTCTCCTTTGAGGCATTTCGGACTTCTGTCATTGCCGACTACCGAATGGCACTGATGAGCCGTGAAGTAAGTTTGTTGGGTAGACGTGAGGTTTTGACAGGCAAGGCTAAGTTTGGGATCTTTGGAGACGGAAAAGAAGTGGCACAAATTGCCCTTGCCAAATTTTTTCAAAAAGGAGATTTTAGAAGTGGTTATTATAGAGATCAAACCTTCATGTTTGCCATAGATGTGGCCAATGTGGAAGACTATTTTTCCCAATTGTATTCTGATGTGAACAACGATCCTTACAGTGGAGGAAAAAACATGAATGCGCATTTTGCCACTGAGTTTGTCAATAAAAAAGGAGCGTGGTCCAATTTAGTGGATAGTTATAATATTTCTGCAGACATCGCGCCCACTGCAGGACAGATGGTTCGTGGTTTAGGATTGGCTTTTGCTTCCAATTGTTTTAGAAGTTCAAAACACAAAGCACAACTGACAAATTTAAGCAATAATGGCAATGAAGTTTGTTTTTGTACCATTGGAGATGCGAGTACTTCGGAAGGTCATTTTTGGGAAGTAGTAAATGCTGCAGGGGTCTTGCAAGTGCCTTTGGCTATTTTTGTTTATGATGATGGATACGGTATTTCTGTACCCACCGATTTACAAACCACCAAGGGTTCTATTTCTGATGCGTTGAAAGGATTCGAAAAAGAAAAGGGAACCAATGGTATAAAGATATATACGGTGAAGGGTTGGGATTATGCCGCTTTGTGTGAAACTTTTGAAGAAGGGATTGCTTATACTAGAGAAACCCATACCCCTGTTTTATTTCATGTTAGAGAAATGACCCAGCCGCAAGGCCATTCTACCAGCGGAAGTCATGAAAGATATAAAACATCGGATCGTCTTCAGTGGGAGAGAGACTGGGATTGCAACAAGAAAATGAGAGAATGGCTTTTGTTGAATGAACTCAGTACCGAAGAGGCTTTACAGGCAATGGAGTCAGAAGTAAAACAAGAAGTGCGTTTGTCAAAATTAGCTGCATGGGAAAAATACATTGCCCCTATTAAAGAAAAAATAAATCAAGGGGTGCAGCTAGTGCAAAAAGGATTAAATGAATCAGATTTAAAAACGGCCATTGAACTATTACATGAATTAGTACATTCCAGAGAGCCATTGAAAAGAGATATTTTTAGAAGCTTGAATTTGATTCTTGAAAAAATTCCTCATCATCCGAATGCGAAATCCATAGAAGCCTTCTTAGAAAATTATTATCAACAAGAAGCGCCTTTCTATAGCAAGGATTTATATAACGAAGGTCCTTTAAGTACTTTGAATGTATCACAGGTAGATCCTGTATATCCAGCAGATGCACCTACTTTAAATGGCTATGAAGTATTGAATCATTATTTTGATTTACTGTTTGAGCAAAATCCTTTGGTCTATGCTTTTGGTGAAGATTTAGGAAATATTGGAGATGTGAATCAGGGCTTTGCAGGTTTGCAACTCAAACATGGGGTAGATCGTATTTTTGATACAGGCATCAGAGAACAATCTATCATTGGACAAGCGCATGGCATGGCGATGAGAGGTTTGCGACCCATTGCTGAAATTCAATACTTAGATTATTTATTATATGGTTTACAAACCCTGAGTGATGACATTGCCACTTTGCATTATCGTAGCAATGGTTTGCAATCAAGTCCTGTGATTATAAGAACCAGAGGCCATCGTTTAGAAGGGATATTTCACAGTGGCTCTCCCATGGGTGTGATCGTGAATGCCTTAAGAGGGATGTATGTTTGTGTGCCAAGAAATATGGTACAAGCGGTGGGTATGTACAATACTTTACTCCGTGGCAATGATCCTGCATTATTGATTGAATGTTTAAATGGCTACCGATTAAAAGAAACCATGCCTTCTAATATAACCGAGTTTACTGTACCCTTAGGTAAACCAGAAATATTGAAAGAAGGAAAAGACATTACCATTGTTTCTTATGGTTCTACTTTAAGAATTATTGAAGATGCTGCCCTTCGTTTACAAGAAATGGGCATTGATTGTGAAATTATAGATGTACAAACATTATTGCCTTTTGACATCAATCACCAAATTGTAAGCTCACTTAAAAAAACCAACCGTATTTTATTTATTGATGAAGATGTACCGGGCGGCGCAAGTGCTTATATGTACCAGCAAGTCATTGAATTACAAGGGGGCTATCGCTGGTTGGATGTGGCTGCAAGAACATTGAGTGCCAAAGCACATCGTCCAGCCTTTGCAAGTGATGGAGATTATTTTTCAAAGCCCAATACTGAAGAAGTAATTAAAGTAATCAAGGACATGATGAGTGAGTAGTAAACGCTACCCCATGTTGTGAAATACTTTGTTCACGTCTTCGTCTTCTTCTAATCTTTCAATCAATTTACTAATATCTTCTGCTTGTTCATCCGTAACAGGAACGGTGGTAGTTGGAATCCACTCTAATTCAGCACTGATGGGGTGCAAATTTTTATCTTCTAAAGCTTTTTGTAAATTTCCAAAATCGGTAAAAGCGCAACGCAAAACAATAATGGCATTCTCATTGTCATCTGTACTTTCGCCTAATTCATCTAAGCCATGATCAATCAATTCTAATTCTAAATCGTCCATATTCAATCCTTCAGGCTTTAACTTAAACACGCCCATTTTTTTAAATTGAAAACTTACACTTCCAGAATTACCTAAAGTGCCATGTCCTTTATTGAAATGACTTTTTACATTGGCCACTGTTCTTACATGGTTATCGGTGGCTGTTTCTACTAATAAAGCCACACCATGGGGTGCATAACCCTCGTATAAAATTTCTTCGTAATTGCTAGTGTCTTTTCCCATGGCTCTTTTAATGGCCGCTTCTACACGATCCTTGGGCATACCTACACTTCTTGCATTCTGGTAACATCTTCTTAAAGCAGGGTT
>CAINEG010000275.1 GCA_903847655.1 uncultured Bacteroidota bacterium | reverse complement strand
TCTTGTTTAAATACACCTTTGTCATGGCACAAATATAGGCAGAGAATAAGTGACAACTTGTTCATTTTTAGGCCCTTTTATGTCAATTTTGCTATTTTATTGCTTTGGCAATATTTTTGGGAGATATTTGTATCAATAATAGACTATGCAAGATAAAGAACCTATAAACACGGCATCGGACAAAATGGAGGAAAAATCAGTTGAAAACGAGGCAGCGAATGAGTCAAATCCATCAACGGAGCCCACAACTGAGGAGGCACCCGTTTTAAGTGAATTGGATGCCCTAAAATTGGAGTTGGTTGATCAAAAGGACAAATACCTAAGGTTAATGGCTGACTTTGAAAATTTCAGACGTCGTACCGCGAAGGAGCGTATTGAATTAATTCAAACGGCAAGCAAGGAGGTCATTGTTTCATTTTTAGATGTGCTGGATGATTGTGACCGTGCCGAAAAGCAATTAAACAGTTCAGATGATATTGCTTTACAAAAAGAAGGAATTCAATTGGTGTTTAATAAAGTAAGATCCACTTTGAATGCTAAGGGAGTTGTTGCGATGGTGAGTGTCAATGAAACTTTTGATGTTGATAAACACGAAGCAATTACCGAAGTGCCGGTACCCAATGATAAGATGAAAGGAAAAATTGTAGATGAAATATCAAAAGGGTATTTTTTAAATGAAAAAATTATTCGTTTTGCCAAAGTGGTTGTAGGCAAATAAAAACAGCATTATGTCAAAAAGAGATTTTTACGAAATATTAGGAGTGAGTAAATCTGCATCCGCTGATGAAATTAAAAAAGCATATCGTAAGGTGGCCATGCAATTTCATCCAGACCGAAATCCTGGAGACAAACAAGCCGAAGAAAAATTTAAGGAAGCTGCGGAAGCATATGAAATATTAAGCGATGCAGATAAAAAAGCAAAGTATGATCGATTCGGTCATCAAGCATTTGGTCCTGGTACTGGCGGCGGAAGTGGATTTGGCGGCGGTGGCGGAATGGATATGAATGATATTTTTAGTCAATTTGGTGACATATTTGGGGATGAAGGATTTGGTGGATTTTTTGGCGGCGGTGGATCAAGGTCAAGATCTTCAAGAGCTACAGGACAAAGAGGTAGCAATTTACGTATTAAATTAAAGTTGAGTTTTGAAGAGATAGCGAATGGGGTTAATAAGCAAGTAAAAGTAAAAAAACATGTTACTTGTACTACCTGTGGTGGTAATGGCGCTAAAGATAAAAACAGTGTACAAACTTGTGGCACTTGTAATGGCTCAGGTCAAGTGAAACGTGTGACCAATACTTTTTTAGGTCAAATGCAAACGGTGAATACTTGTCCATCCTGTAATGGTCAAGGAAATACAGTAACAGCAAAATGTGCAGGATGTAAAGGCGAAGGTCGTATGTATGGTGAAGAAACTATTTCCATTGATATACCAGCTGGCGTACAAGATGGTATGCAATTAAGTATGTCAGGTAAAGGTAATGCAGGCGAGCGTGGTGGAAGTCCGGGTGATTTAATCATCATGATAGAAGAAGAACCACATGAGTCCTTACATAGAGATGGTTTAAATGTAGCCTACGATTTATACATCACCATTCCCGATGCAGTTTTTGGTACCAGTGTCGAAGTGCCTACGATTGATGGGCGTGCTAAAATAAAAATACCACCAGGAACACAGAGTGGTAAAATATTCAGATTAAAAGGGAAAGGGTTTCCGGAAGTGCAAGGTTATGCAAAAGGAGATCAATTGATTAATGTAAACATATGGACACCGCAGCAGGTAAGTGATGAAGAAAAGGAAGCGTTGGAAAAAATGCAACTCAGCGAAAACTTCAAACCCAAGCCTGTAAAGGGGGATAAGAGTTTTTACGATCGCGTGAAAGAAGCATTCAGATAAAAGTAAACTAGACCTAGTCTTCTTTT
>CAINEG010000274.1 GCA_903847655.1 uncultured Bacteroidota bacterium | reverse complement strand
GGTGCCGGGGGGGCCGACCATCAATACACCGCGGGGGATGTGTCCGCCCAGGCTCGAGAACTTCTGCGGGCTGCGCAGGAAGTCCACCAGTTCGCCGACCTCCTCCTTGGCCTCCTCCACGCCGGCCACGTCCTTGAAAGTGACCTTGTTCTTCTCCCGGCTCATCACCCGCGCCTTGGACTTGCCAAAGTTGAGGGCCCCCCGGCCCGCACTGCGGATCTGCTGGCGAAAAAGAAAATACAGCACCAGCAGAAACATCGCCACCGGCAGGAACCCCATGATCGTAGATGCCATCACGTTTGTCTCCGCTCGCGGGTTCGCCTCCAGTCCGTGCTCCCGCAGGTACTCCCGGAGATCGGTGTTGTACTGAAGGTTGACTTGAGTGCGGAAATGTTCCGGGGAGCCCCCTTCTGAAAAGCGGGACCACCCTTGGATGTGGTCGTTAATGCTTCCCGCCTCGCTGATCAACTCCAGCGGTTTGGACGTGTCCACCCAGTGGTTGGCCACAGCGGCGTGAAATTCAGAATAGGGCCGCTCCTTGATGCTCGCAGTCGGGGTTCTGTAGACAAAAGCCCCACCGATGAGGGCCGTGGCCATCGCCAACAACAACAGAGCACGCCAGTTGAACGGCTGGTCTCCACCATTGTTTCCGCCATGGTTTCCACCATGGTTTCCACCATTGCCGGGGCGCTGCCCCTGAGGGCCGTTACGAGATTCGGAGTCTGACATAAATCTTTACTTCCAGAGTTAGAAACACGGCGCTGCCTGCACCGTTTGGTTAATGTAGCACGTTTGGCATTTGCAGCAACCCTGCGCCTCTAATAATCAGTCACCGACAGTCTGGGTCCAGCCATCCAGCGTACACACCCCCCTCAGACAACACCAAACCACTACTACAGCTAAAAAAGCACCTAAAGCAAAAGCGGAAGCGCCAGCGGCTGAAACTGCAACAGATTCACCTGAAACTGCTGCTGAATAATGATTTTAATGAATTAACATACAAGGCAAGACTCACCGTCTTGCCTTTTTTTTGCCCTTTTTCGTCATTTCTTTTGATTCAGGCACAATGTTCAAAAGTTATTATGGAAAAGTAAAAAATTGTATCTTTTTTTGCATAACAAAACTCGCAACCCAAAATGAGCGCACAACCAGCAATTTTAGTTCTAGCCGATGGTCATGTATTTCACGGTCAAGCCTTTGGTAAAATTGGCACTACCACCGGTGAAATATGTTTTAATACGGGCATGACAGGCTATCAAGAAGTATTTACAGATCCTAGTTATACCGGACAAATCATTATCATGAACAATGTGCACGTAGGTAACTATGGGGTAAGAAAAACTGATGTAGAAAGTAAGTCGGTAAAAATTCATGGATTAATTGGACGCAACTTAGAAGAAAAATACAGCCGTCTATTGGCAGATGGCAATTTGAATGAATACTTAATTGAAAATAATATTGTTTCTATTGAAGGGCTAGATACAAGAGCCTTGGTGATACATGTGCGTAATTCAGGTGCCATGAACTGTATTATCTCTTCAGACAATTTAGATGTTGATTCATTGAAAGCGCAACTAGCAAAAGTGCCTAGCATGGATGGATTAGAATTAGCCAGCACGGTGAGCACTAAAGAAATATATGAACTAGGGGATACCAGTTCAAAAATTAAAGTTTCTGTTTTAGATTTTGGTGTGAAGGAACACATATTACAATGTTTAGTAGATAGAGGAGCACATGTAAGAGTGCATCCTGCTAAAACCGATTTTGCGACTTTAAAAGCGTTTAATCCAACGGGTTATTTTTTATCCAATGGCCCTGGAGATCCAGCCCCAATGGACTATGCCATTAAAACCATCAAAGAAGTTTTAAAAGAAAAGAAGCCAGTATTTGGTATTTGTTTAGGACATCAATTACTTGCCTTAGCCAATGATATTCCCACTTTTAAAATGCACCATGGTCATCGCGGATTAAACCATCCGGTTAAAAATGTAATTACAGGTTTATGTGAAATTACTACACAGAACCATGGCTTTGGTGTAGATCCTGATGCAGTGCGCAAACATCCCAATGTAATTGTATCACATGTGAACTTGAATGACGACTCTATTGAGGGCATTAAATTAAAAGACCGTCCCGCATTCAGTGTGCAATACCACCCCGAAGCAACACCGGGTCCACACGATAGCAGGTATTTATTTGATGATTTCGTATCTTTAATGAAATCGAATTAATATATTTATAGCATGTTAGAAATAGCCATCATCAACGGACCCAACTTAAATCTATTAGGGAAAAGAGAACCTGATGTTTATGGCCATGCTAGTTTCGAAGAATTTTTAGTGCAATTAAAGAAAGATTTTCCTACCGTAAGCTTTACTTATTTTCAAAGCAATATCGAAGGGGAGATTGTTCAAGCCATTCAAGCTCATGGCTTTAATAAAGCCGGCATTATTTTAAATCCTGCAGCCTATACTCATACTTCAGTGGCCATTGGGGATGCCGTAGCCGCCATTAAAACACCGGTAATTGAAGTGCATATCAGTAATGTACATGCTAGAGAGGATTTTAGAAAGATATCACATGTTTCTGCTAAATCAGTAGGCTCTATTGTAGGCCTGGGTTTAAAAGGCTATGCCTTAGCGACTGAGTGGTTTTTAGCCCATAGCTAATCCATTATATTTCCTTATTTTAGTACTAGGATTTTTTAACTTTAAACAAGTATAAAGGGTACAGCCAGTTTTTGTAGTGCTTTATATTTTACAATTAAAACCGATTATGGCCATAACCCCTGTGGTATATCAAAAAAAGCTTTGGTGGCTGATCGGTATTTCGATGGTCGTTAAAATTGTACTTTCTTATTTTCTTGAACTAGGCAACGACGAAGTGTATTATTATACCTATGCCCTTCAACCTGATTGGAATCATTTTGATCATCCGCCCATGGTAGGATGGATGATACGTGTTTTCACTTTTAATTTACATTGGTTGTCGGCATTCTCCATGCGTTTAGGTAGTTTAATCGCTGCCGCTATTTCTACCATTGTTGTATTTGAATCAGGTACTTTATTAAAAAATGAGAAAGCGGGTTGGATAGCTGCATTGCTTTATAATCTTTCTATTTATACTTCTATCATTGCTGGTTTATTTGTACTACCCGATAGTCCTCAATTGTTGTTTTTTACTTTGAGTATTTATTTGATGTTGAGTTGGGTAATGAAACCACATTTTTTTACTTTATTTGATTGGATTTTATTGGGCTTATTTGTAGGCTTGGCCACCATGAGCAAAGTGCATGGACTATACCTGTGGGTGGGGTTTGGTTTATTTATTTTATTCAATCAAATTAAAACCCTCCAACAAAAAGGATTTTATTTAGCGGTATTGGCGACCCTTATTTGTATTGTACCTATTGTCTATTGGAATTTCCAAAATGATTTTATTACTTATAAATTTCACTCCAAAAGAGTCACCCATACTGGCATCTCTTTTTCTAGTTTTTTTCAACAAATAGGAGGTGAGTTTTTTTATCAAAATCCTTTGGTCTACATCTCTATTGTCATCTCCTTGTTAAGAATTAAAAAAGTAAAGTATCAAGCCAAAAGCGCCCTTGCAATTAATTTACTTTTATGGTTGAGCCTACCATTGATACTAGTTTTTTGGAGTCTCTCCTTGTTTAATTCCACCTTACCACATTGGACAGGCCCTGCCTTTATTTCCTTGTTTTTAATTGCAGGGGTTTATTGGGCAACTTATTCACGCAAGGCCATCCCGGTTCTATTGAAATGGGCCATTGGCTTTATGGGTATGGCCACCTTGGGGCTATTACTGATCGTAAAAGTGTTTCCAACTCAATTAGGCTCTAGCAAAATGGAGAATTTAGGAGAATACAATCCAATCAATGACCTTACAGGTTGGTCCTATTTTAGTGCAGCATTTAATAAAATGGTAGAAAAAGACAAGGCTGCAGGGACCATGTCAACCCATGCACCCATTTTAGTGCATAAATGGTTCCCTGGTGGACATTTGTTGTTTTATACAGCTCCTTTGGTGAATGCGAGAGTAATTGCCATTGGTGCCTTAGAGGACGTGCATAAGTTTGCTTGGTTGAATGAAACACAGGAAGCTTTAAAAATAGGAGAGGATGCTTATTGTATTGTACCTTCTAATTTACCTGCTAATCCTACTGAATTGTACGGTGCTTATTTTACCAATATTCAAGCACCAGACACCATTCCTATTTTAAGTAAAGGCGTACTACTCAGAAATTTTTATGTTTATCGATTAAAGGGATGTAAAGCATTACCATCATCTATTTTACCAATAGCGGCTAAATAGTATTTGCATTAAAATTCATCAAAGTCTTTACGGTAAGAAATGCTTAGGCCTTGTCTATTCCTTCTACCTAGGCTACTTCCACTAATGTCTAAACTATTTTTATTAAAGATGATGGCTCTTAGTTTTCTATCATCTGTCAATATAAATTCCACATTCAAATCGGGGAGCCATTGGAAACTTCCGTTTTGAATGGCACTGGTATTCTGTACATTAAAATCTAAGTCGCCACCTACATTCACAATTATTTTATCGTTTAAAAAACTACGGCCTAATTTTAAATTAACTCTTTGACGGTCAATTTTATTGGCATTGATGGCAATACCAACCCCAGAGGGGTCTAATAAATTGGCACTATTGTAAACCGAAGAGCCCACATCAAACCTTAGGCTTTTATCACCCGTGACCTTATTTAAAATACTGGTGATGGATTTATTTACTTCCTTGGTCAATAAACGTGAGATGGTATTGATTCCAATGGAAGTAACGGTATAGGCATTATTGTTATTGTTCCCACTACCATTGCTAAATCCAACTGGTGCAAAGGAATTAAACACAATTAAGAAGGAAACTTGTTTTAGAATTTCATTGTCATCACGCTCTAATCTAGTAATGAATTGAGAAAACTCATTGTCAGAACTTATGGGATTGCCCTGAGGAAATGCCAATGAAAATTTAATATCTGGTTGCGCCAATTTGTTTCGGAGCGCTGCAATGACATACACATTGCCGCGGTAAGTTCTCACCGCATTGCTAAAGTTAGCTGTGCCTACCAGTTCATTCAAACTAACCCTTTGCGCCGTGTACCTGGCATCAATATGGATGTCTGCTTGATAAGGATTACCTGTCCATTCAATATAATTACCTGCTTCAGGTATCAAATCAAAGGGTTTCTTGATAAAGGACTGGAAGTTAAAATCATATTTACCAGCTTCTATATTGTATTTTCCTCTAATGCTGAGGGGTTCAATATTGCCAGCTCTGATTTTTATTCGACCATTGCCCACCGCTTTAATTACATCTCCAGTCAGTTCATCCATGATCACATCTATCTGAGTTTTATTATTGGCCGTTACTTCTAAATCAACCACTAAATTAAAGGAGGGGATGTCTGCACTTTTAATGGCCGATTTTCCAAATTTCTTAAAAACAATAAAGTCTGATTTGCCATTTTCTTTGCTCGTACTATTGGGTAAATAAATATGAGAGCTATCGTTGACGTCTGCATTGATAACCATTTTTATATTTTCCTCCGGACCCTTGATGGTCATGGCTGCCTTACCCACAGCATACCCATAAAAATTAGCATTGTCTATAGGATCTGTATGGAGCAATTCTATTTTTGGACTACTCATTTCCATATCATAGACTAAATGAGTAAAGCCTTGATTCAATATTTTACCTTTAAAACTGGCTGGTCTATATTGGGCATCTCTTAAAGAGACATTTCCAAAATCAACGCCTTCGTTAGTGAATTTGATGGTACTGCTATCTATAAAATATTTCACTTTGGTATAGTCTACAATAAAGGAGCTGTTTTGAAGGCTTGCCTCCCCCAATAAATAAGGGTGTTCAATTCTTCCACCGAAATGAATTTGCCCATTGGCCTTGCCCTCTAAATTGGTCAATACGCTACCAATAAACTGTTGAACCAAACTAAATTTAGAATGATGTAAAAATAAAGTGGCATCTAAGGGGTTGGCGCTGTCTTTTATTGAATAAGTACCATTGGCACTTAAATTGTATTCGCTGTTGGGGCAACTAAAGGAGAAGGGGATAATGCCTTTTGAATTTTGATAACCTGCATTCACTTGAGTGAATCCTATGGAATCATTGTTAAACCTAAATTGATCTATTTTTAAATCAGCAGCAAAGGTTAAGTCTTGTACAATATTTTTGAATTGAATTTTACCGTTGGTCAAACCTTCTAATTTTGGATAATCAAAAAATGGTTTGGTGATATCACCTAGTATGATATTTTTCAATTCAAGTTGAAGGGCATTTTCTTCGGTGGGCGAATTAGAGAAAACAAATTCTTGTATTCCTTGGGTGAATTTGAAATTTTTGGCACTAGTATTGCTTTTTCTTAAAATCAAACTACCATTTTCGTTGATGGACCATTTTTTTTGGTTCAACATAAAAAAAGAAGGCTTCCATTTCATAGCAATTCCGTCTGCATAAGTGTTCACGGTGGCGTTTAAATCAACTTGTTCTAATATACTCTTGCTAGTCCCTGTTATTCTTAGTTCAGAAATATCTTTGCTGCTATGTATGGTAACAGCAGCTTTAGTATAGCTCGTGCTGTCTGAAAATTGAAAAGCATCGGCTGTAAAAAATAAATGCAGTGAGTCCTGTGTTCCATTGCCATAGATGTCTCCGCCTTTGATGGTATAGTTGTTCCAATTAATATAAGGCAGCTTGCCTTTGGCTTCAATGGTTTGCTTGTCGGTATTAATGGCACCGGTTAATGAAATATTATTAAAGCCTGAAAAAGATGGATCAAAAAGACGCAGATAGGGCTCGAAATAATTAGTTTTAATTTGAAACTGAAATAATTGATTACTGACTGTGTTTTTTGGAGCAGGGATATAAGTAGGCAAGTAGCGTTGCATAAAATATTGCACGCTTGCGGGTAAATTTAAAATATTAAATTTACCTATGATACTGGCTTGAAGATCATCACTAGCAATGCTTATTTTTTTTAAGCCATTAACTATGCTAGACTGAATGTTCAATGAATCAAAATTCACTGCATTGCCCGGGGATTTCAATCTTCCATTGTAAAATTTAGCGAATCCAATAAAATTATCAATATTATTACCCTCAAAATTAATGTCTAGTAAACCCTTGAGTTGTGTTTGGTTCTTAGTGATATTTAATTTTTCCAAGTTGGCATACAATAGATCACCTACTGCATTGATCTTGGGTTTGTCCTTATTGAATAGTAGTGCAATATTGCTGTTAAAGTTAATATTGGGATCCTTAATATTTAACCTACCATTGAAAGACCTTTTTTGCAATAGCCCATTGGTGCTAATATTAGTATAGTTGTATTTGTTAAATTCAATGGTGTCGATATCTCCTTCAATTTTCGTCTTGATGTTTTCAATGTCAAAAGAACTGCCTGCTATTTTCCCCTTAAAGTTCAAAAGGCCTAAACTATTCACATTGAATATTTTACCAATGTTCAAATGATCGGCGGTAATAGCGCCTTCATAACTAGGTTCTGCTTTCTCTGGAAATTTTAATCTTATTTCAGAAACAATTGAGCCTACTGGAGACTGCATCTGGCCTTTCGCTAAAAAATCGAAAAAACTTCCTTTGAATTCTCCCTTAAAATCTAGGCCATTGAGCTTGTCTAATTCAATTGATTTTATTTGTTTTAAGCTAGGTATCCAATTGGCTAAATCATTATAATTCGTATTGGCAGTGACATTGCTAAAGTTGATTAAGGTATTCCTCATATCAGGAATGCCTTGCATCGAAAAACGACAAGCTACTTTAGAGTTATTGTAGCTGGCTTTAAAGTCATTGGTTTCAAAATTGGCTACTGTGCCATTAAAATGAAAGCCTGTAGTAAGTTTATGATGAAAGGAAGCCATGGAGGGGGTGAAATAGGCAATGTCATCAGTAGCTACGGTAGCGTTGACCAAATGTGCTTTCATCGTTACATTTTGAATGTAATTACTAAAATCTTCGCCAAAATCATGGTACTGCATGGCGTAATAGTTTTCAATCGTACTATTATTTGTTTTTAAATGCAATGCACTAAACTCCATTATTTCAGGAGTCATTTTAAAATTGGTCAACAGTTTTTTTATTTCAAAACCAGATTGTTCCTTTAAGCTCAAATTAACTTTTGCTTGAATAGTGTCTTTATTGAAAGAAATATTTTTTAAAAGGGCATTGATATTTTGTATACGAATATGTTCCCCATCAAAATTATTCAGAGGTTGATTAAAGCCCTGTTCAATCCAAAATTTACCTTTTGTCACTTGAACTTCATTGGCCCATAAGTACAAATTGGTTGGATTGAAATATGGTTTGCCTTTTATTCTTTTGTGTGTGGTTGCTTTAATCAATGGCGCCTTGCCAGGGTAGTTTTGAATGAGGTAGTCTGGTTGATTGAGGATGAGCTGATCAATTAGAATGCTGTCCTTGGTAAAGGATTTAATATTGGCCAATACATTTTTAGCATTAAATACCATGTCTTGACCTTGCCATTGGTTTTCTTGTTTGAAACTTAGGTTGGCTATATCAATTTTTTGAATGTCAAAACCATTGGATTTTTGGGTTTGGGTAGTATCCGCGTTGAAATAGGCTAGAAGGAAAGCATAATTCCAACTATTTTTGTTTCTTTTAAAATTAATTTTAGTATCGCTCAACCCAATGTATTTAATCATCGGGCTCGCATTGGAGAATACCAAGTCGGTCAAACGTAATTTTAAAGAAGAAGTATAAAGAAGCGTATCCTTGTTTTGGTCTCTGACTAATATTTCTTGAATGTCTAATTTGTCAAACAAGGAAAAACGAACCTGCCCTAATTTTACCTCAGTGCCGATGGCTTTTGAAAAATGATTGGCTAGGGTAGTGGCCAGTTTATTTTGTATGGTAGGGATAAGCAATAATAAATAAGCAAGCAGGAATAAACCTACCAGGGAAGCAGCAATAATTCTGAGTAGGGCAAGCTTATTTTTTAACAAAAAATGGGTTTTTGTAAAAATACAAAAATGCCTTTGAATAATAGGCATAAAATTGACCTAAAACCAATCATAGATTTAGTGTAGATAGCTTTTGTAATTGCTTATCAATCTATACTTTAGTAACCAGCAACACTATCGTCGCCTCGTTTATCACCGGCCGCCGTTCGTTTGCCATCAGTGGTAATTTGAACACCATCCATTCTTCCAAAACGGCCTCGTTTCATCGTGGTATAACCCATCGCTTTTAAAGCTTGTTCTGTTGCTTCTGGAAAATCAGCTTCAAGCATGATATTATCTGGCATCCATTGATGATGAAATCTAGGGGCGTCAATGGATTGTTTTAATGTCATTTTAAGATCGATGATGTCTACCAAGCCTTCATATACTTGATTGGGGATGGTGGTGCCGCCTGGAGTTCCAATGCTTAAAAAGGGCTTATTGTTGACTGTCACTAAGGTAGGAGTCATGGAACTAAGCATTCTTTTTCCCGCTTGAATGGCATTGGCTTCGCCACCTATGGCACCATACATATTGGGCACACCTGGTTTAATACTAAAGTCATCCATTTCATTGTTTAAAATAAATCCAGCACCTGCTACGATGGTTTTGTTTCCGTAAGAATCATTCAACGTAGTAGTAATGGCAACCATATTACCATCTTTGTCGATCACACTAAAATGAGTGGTTTGTTCGCTTTCATGAATTTGTCCTGCATTGGTTATTTTACTAGTTCCTTTAACACCTGTTACATAATCACGCATTCTTTCTTTGACATAGGTATCGCTGATCAATGTTTTAGTAGGCACTTTCCAAAAATCTGGATCGCCCATATGTTCTGCACGATCTGCATAGGCCCTGCGTTGGGCTTCTACCATTAAACTTACAGTAGCTGCCGTATTGTTACCCATTTTAGCAATATCGAAGGGGGCAATCATCTTCATCATTTGAGCCAGTAATATGCCACCACTAGAAGGAGGTGCAAAGCTGATGATATGATGTCCTTTGTAATCAAATTCTATAGGCTTTCTATATTTAGGGGCATAGTTTTTTAAATCGGCCAAACTGATAATACCACCACTGTGTGCCATTTCTTTTACAATCATGGAAGCAGTGGGCCCTTCATAAAAGCCAGCAGCTCCTTTTACTTGAATTCTTTTCAAGGTGGCTGCAAGTTCAGTTTGAATTAAAGTATCGCCTGCTTTCCAATTTTCTTTTTTTGTAAATACACTCGCCTTTGAACTAAATTTTGTAAAACTATTTCGGTTGGCATTTAATCCCTTTGCCTCACTCTCTGAAATAACAAAACCAAATTCAGCCAACTCAATAGCAGGTTCAATTAATTGAGCCATGGAAAGTTTTGCATTAGCATGTGCACTAAACATGCCAGCCACAGAACCAGGAATACCAGAGGCCAATGCACCTCTTGTAGATTTATCTGCATAGGGGTTCCCTTTTTCATCTAGATACATATCTTTAGATGCTTTGGCCGGCGCTTCTTCTCTAAAATCAAGTCCTATTAATTCCCCATTTACTTTTCTTGCCAATAGGAATCCACCTCCACCAATATTGCCTGCTTCTGGAAATACAACAGCCAAGCTAAACTGAACCGCAATGGCTGCATCAAAAGCATTGCCTCCTTCTTGCATGATGGCTGCACCTACCATACTGGCCAATGCATGTGCAGATGAAACTGCAGCATGGTCAAAAGACTTTTCTTTAGCAATTTCGTAATGATAGGGGTTGATACTTGGATGTGCTTTAAAGAAAGATTGTCCAAAGCCCATAGGGCTTATTAAAACAAGGCTAAGCATACAAATACCTATACGCAAAGGCAATGGAAGGTTAGTTTTTTTCATAAGTTGGGAAATTGAATAGGTAATTTACTTAATTATTTAAGATTCAACAAATTGAGCGCAAACTTTCTTATTTTTATAAGCCATTCTCAACCATTAGAAAAAAACAGTATGCGTATGCGCTATCACTTAATTTTTGTCTGCTTACTAAGCACTTTCATGGCCTCTGCACAAAAACCAAGTGCTGAAATTTTAGCTCAAATCAATAAGTTAAAAACAGTGGGTAGTGTTTTGTATATAGCAGCGCATCCAGATGACGAGAACAATAGCTTCTTGCCCTATCTGACCAAACAAAGAATGTTTAGGACTGCTTATTTGAGTTTAACAAGAGGAGATGGTGGACAAAACTTAATTGGCAAAGAGCAAGGGGTGGAATTAGGGATGATAAGAACACAGGAATTATTGGCTGCAAGAAGAATAGATGGTGCCGAACAATATTTTTCTAGCGCTTATGAATTTGGGTTTAGTAAATCCTCAGAGGAAGCCTTACGCATCTGGGACCATGAGAAAGTTTTGAGTGATGCTGTTTTGGTGATTAGAAAATTTCAACCAGACATTATTATTACCCGTTTCCCTGGAGATGCGCGTGCGGGTCATGGCCATCATTCTGCCTCTGCGATCATTGCCAATGAAGCCTATATTGCAGCAGCCAATCCTTCTAAATTTCCAGAGCAGTTCAAACTAGGGCTTGTTCCATGGAAGGCCAAAAGAATAGTATGGAATACTTTTAATTTTGGTTCGGTGAATACCACCAATGAAAAACAATTAAAATTGGAAGTGGGAGGGTTCAATGCGTTATTAGGGAAAAGTTATGGAGAGATTGGTGCCGAAGCAAGAACCATGCACAAAAGTCAGGGAGAAGGAAGACCGCGTCGAAGAGGCCCACTCTATGAATATTTTGAATTGACAGGGGGTGATACAGCAAGCAATGATATCATGGATGGGGTAGATATTAGTTGGCGTAAAATTACAAGTACTGAAAAACAAGCCACTGCCATAGAAAATGGAATCAATGCCATTGCCAAACAGTTCCAAACAGAAAATCCATCTGCTTCGGTATCCGCACTAGTTGCTTTGTATCAACAAATTTCAAGTTTACCTGCCTCTAAATGGCGTGATTATAAATTAGAGGAGCTTAAAAATATCATTAAAGAAGCAGCGGGTTTATTTTTTGAAGCCACGACACAACAGCAACAAGTTTTACAAGGCGAAAATCTAAAGCTTCAATTTTTCTTAAATCAAAGAACATCCATTAGTTCCACATTAGTCATGGTTCATTTGCCAGAAGGCATCGATTCTGTTTTCAATAAAGTACTTAACTATAATGAGAATTTTCAATATGATTATAGTTTTAAACTGCCCGCAAGTACGCCTATTTCACAACCTTATTGGTTGGTGCAACCAAAAACAGAAGGCATGTTTGTGGTCACAAATCCTGTCTTGATTGGGGATGCAGAAAACAAACCTGCTTTTGAAGTAAGTATGACCATTGCCATCGAAGGTGGTTCCTTTAATTTCACTATTCCAGTGCAATACAAATTCACGGATCCTACCAAAGGAGAAGTCTACGAGCCAGTGGTGGTATTGCCAAATCATGAAATAAAATATGATAAAGAACTTTATTTAAAACCAGTAGGGAAATCCATTCGTATTGGCTACCAAGATTTACATCAGGGTAAGGCCAGTTATACCAAAGTAGAAATAAAATCAGCCAATGATCCATTGCCTACGAGTGCCAATGATGTGTTTACCAAGACCATTCAGTATGACCATATTCCTACACTTACTTATTTCCACACGGCTACTACAAAACTGGTGGAAGCCAATCTCATTTCAAGACCAGCCAAGGTAGGGTATATCGACGGTGCTGGAGATAAATTACCCGAAGCATTAACTGAATTAGGGTATGAAGTAGTTTACTTAAAAGAATCAGACATTAGTATAGAAAAATTAAAACAATTGGATGCCGTGGTGGTGGGTATTCGCGCTTACAATATGTTGGATTATTTAACAGATAAGAACGACATCATCAACACCTATATTGAACAAGGGGGCAACTTGATTGTTCAGTATTTAAAAAGCAATCAAGTAGGTTTAAAGAAAATAAAAGCAGGCCCTTATGCATTTACGGTAAACAGTGGCAGAAGAGTAACGCAAGAAGATGTGCCTGTGCAATTTGTTTTGCCTAATCATGCGGTGTTGAATAGTCCAAATAAAATTACTGCACAGGATTTTGAAGGATGGGTGCAAGAAAGAACAACCTATCAAGCAGAAAATATAGATACACATTTCGAAACACCCTTAGCCATGAGTGATAAAGGAGAGCCTAGCTCGAATGGCAGTTTATTGATTGCGCCTTATGGCAAAGGTAATATGGTGTATTTGAGTTTGGTTTTATTTAGACAACTCCCTGCAGGTAATGCAGGTGCGTATAAAATCCTATCCAACTTAATCTCTTTACCTAAGCATTAACCATGAGACGCAATGTGAGCATTTTTACTTTACTAATTATAGGACTTGGGGTAGGTTATTTGATAAAGAATGTAAAAATCGGATTGATAATTGGCCTTGTTATTGGACTGCTTATTAGTGGTATTGGCACTAGAAGTAAATAGCTTTAATTTTTATTTATTTCTTCTGTACTTACTACACCAATCCATTTAAATTTTTTGGCAATAAAATAAGCGATTAAGCCAAGGCTTATGACAGTGAGTCCACTCAACATCATCTTAGTCCCTGTGGAAAAAAAGATACCAGCCCAAATAATAATGGCTAAAAATAAAGGCAGGGGATAGAGCGGCATTTTCCATGGGAAAAACCCTTTTCCTTTTCTTTTAAACAATAGTAAAAGACCAATGGCCTGTCCTATAAATTGAATTAAAATTCGCATGGCCAAAATACCATCAATGACTTCTTTTAATCTAAACAGCAAACTAAATACAAAAGCAATACCTCCTAGTACCAATAAGGAGCGATGTGGAAAATGTAATTTAGGATGTAGTTCTTTAAAGAAAGGAAAGAAGGATCTATCCTGTGCAGCAGCATAAGGAATTCTACTATAGCCCAAGGTGGCAGAAAATAAGGAGGCGAAGGCGACCATTAATATTAATATAGTAGCAAAGGCTCCAGCAGTGGGGCCATATAAGGCTTTAATATAATCACTTACGACAAACTTACTAGTCACAATAGTTTGAAAGGGCAGCACACTGGCTACACTAATATTCATGGCTAAATACAATATTGCTATCCCTGTAATGGAAATAAACATGCTTCTAGGAATATTTTTACTCGGATTTTTTATCTCAGCACCTAAATGACAAACATTATAATAGCCTAAATAACTATAAATAGTTTTGACACTGGCAAATCCTAGGGCGGCTACAAAACCATGCTGCATGGTAAAGCCATCATTGATGTGTTGGATGGGTGCTAGAAAATTTCCGTGCGCAATACCGCCAAAAATAATCCAAGCCATTGTACCTAATACCCCTACCCATAAAAACACTGAAATTTTTCCGACGGATTCGATTTTTCGATATAATAATGAGATCACCAATATTACCACTAATCCACTCACCGCTTTTTCTTGAATAAAGCTTAGATGAAAAAAGTAATTGGCATATTGCGAAAAACCAATGGCCGCGGAAGCAATCACCAAGGGGGCTTGAATCATCGTTTGCCATACAAATAAAAAGCTCATCAGTGATCCTGCTTTTTCGCCGTACCCTTCTTTTAAAAAATGAAAACTACCACCTGCTCTAGGTAAAGCGGCACCTAATTGACTCCATACCATGGCATCTAAATAAGAAAGTAGGGCGCCTGCTATCCAAGCATATAAAAAATAGGGGCCTCCCATAATTTGTGCCACCACACTTAACACTACAAAAGGACCAATGCCCACCATATCAATCATGTTGATGGCGGTTGCATGTAAAAGACTTAATTTGCGTTCTAGATTTGTTGTTTGGCTCATAAAGTAGGTTGACAAGATAATAAAAAAAGTATAAAATGGAGGTGAATTTTAAGCAGGTACAATGGGTGGATACTATTTCTATCTATGAAGTGAATATTAGGCAATATACTTCTGAAGGAACATTTAAAGCCTTTCAAAATCAACTTGGGCCAAGTGGTGCAGCCTGCTGATGAACTTTTTGTGGTGGCTGATTTATCACACGTTTATGCAGTGGCCGAAGTCCCAGAG
>CAINEG010000273.1 GCA_903847655.1 uncultured Bacteroidota bacterium | reverse complement strand
GCAGAATTTGGGCTTTGGTACCCTGTTTGCTAGTATAGAGCTAAACAACAGAACTATGCAAAAAGGTCAAATTAGAGTTCAGACAGAGAACATCTTTCCAATTATTAAAAAGTTCCTTTACAGCGACCACGAAATATTTTTACGTGAGCTAGTAAGTAACGCCGTAGATGCTTCCCAAAAACTAAAAACATTAAGCTCTAAAGGCGAAGTGAAAGGCGATATTGGACACCTTAGAGTAGATGTAATTTTAGATGCCAAAGAAAAAACATTGACCATTATGGACAATGGTATTGGTATGTCCTCTGAAGAAGTAGATAAATATATTAACCAAGTGGCCTTCAGCGGCGCAGAAGAATTTGTTACTAAATACAAAGACGCTAGTATCATTGGTCACTTTGGTCTTGGTTTTTATAGCGCCTTTATGGTTAGCGAAAAAGTAGATATTTATTCCAAAAGCCATAAAGATACCCCTGGTGTTTTTTGGAGCTGCGATGGAAGCACCGAATATGAATTGTACGAAGTGGACTATAGCGCCCGCGGTACTAAAATTGTTTTACACATCAACGAAGAAAGTGCCGAGTTCTTAGAGGCCAGCCGTGTGAAATCTATCTTAGATCGTTTTTGTAAATTCTTGCCCGTTGCTATTTATTTTACCGATGCGAATGCAGAAGTGAAAGTGGAAGAGGGTAAAGAAGCAGAACTAGAAAAACCTATTAACAATACCAATCCTCTTTGGATTCGCAAACCTGCAGATTTAACCAAGGAAGATTATGAAAACTTTTATAAAGAATTATATCCCTTTGGTGAAACCCCTTTGTTTTGGATTCACTTAAACGTAGATTATCCTTTTAACCTAACGGGTATTTTATATTTTCCTAAAATCAAACAAAGCTTTGAAATTCAAAAGGACAAAATTCAGTTGTATTGCAACCAGGTGTTTGTTACCGATGAAGTGAAAGATATTGTTCCTGAATTTTTAATGTTATTGCATGGGGTGATTGATAGCCCCGATATTCCATTAAATGTGAGTCGTAGCTATTTACAAGGTGACCCGAATGTGAAAAAGATTAACGCGCATATCACTAAAAAAGTAGCGGATAAATTAGAAGAAATTTTTAACAACGATCGCAAAGCTTTTGAAGATAAATGGGAGAGCCTTGGTTTGTTTGTGAAATATGGTATGATTACCGACGATAAGTTTTTAGACAAAGGCAATAAATTTTTGATTTTAGAAGATGCTGCTAAAGCGGGGACTTTTTATACTTTAGAAGAATATAAAAAAGCAACGGAGGCTAATCAAAAAAATAAAGATGGCAAACAAGTATTGTTGTATACCACCAACCCTGTAGGACAAGATGCTTTTATACAAGCAGCAGTAGGGAAGGGCTACAAAGTAATAAAGTTGGAAACCATGGTGGACGCTGCCTTTATTAATAATGTAGAAATGAAATGGGAAGGCGTTCAGTTTGTACGTGTAGATGCTGATGTGGTTGATAATTTAATTGACAAACAAGAAAATGTAGATTCCATTTTATCTAAAGAGGAAGTAGAACAAGCTAAGAAATTATTTGAATTTCAAATACCTGAAACTACTATTACGGTTGAAGTGAAAGGCTTGAGCCAAGACGCAGCGCCGGTAATTGCTACACGCCCCGAATTTATGCGTCGTATGAAAGATATGGCCAGCATGGGTGGTGGAGGTATGACTGCTTTTTATGCGCAAATGCCCGATGAAGTTAATTTAACCATCAATGGCAATCATCCTATTTTCCAAGCCTTATTAAAAGAAGCAGATGTTGATAAGCAACAAAAACAAGCCCGCAATTTAGCCGACTTGGCCTTGCTTTCTCAAGGTTTATTAAAAGGCGCAGAGCTAACCAACTTTATTAATAGAAGTGTTGATTTATTAAAATAAATTGGCGTGCAATTTTATACTAAAAAGGTGTTCAAATTTGAACACCTTTTTTTTTTGGGAAGATTTTATTTTGTAAATTAACTGCTAGCTTTTACATCTAGCACCTGCATTTGCACTGTTTCTGTTCCCTGCCATTCATTTAATTGCAATTGAAATACAATGTCAAAGGGTTTACCCGATTTTACAATGGGCATATAATGGGGCATATTGTAACCAATCCCTTTGATGGGATTATTGCCCTGTGTTACATTAAAACTAATATGCGCCTCCTTCATTAGTTTAGAATAGCCGGTATCATATACCCCTTGCGCAATAAATAAGGGGCGCATGTTATCGGGGCCAAAAGGTTCCATTTGTGTAATGATCTGATAAAAGTTTTTATTGATGCTGTCTAATGGCAATACTGCGTTGATGATGATTTCTGGTACCAATTGTGCCTCCGTTATTCTTGCACTTACTTCTCTTTCAAATGCAAGTTTAAATGGCTCTAATTGATCTAAGGCAAGGGTCATGCCTGCAGCTGCAAAATGCCCGCCATATCCAATTAAGTGTTCTCTGCAGGCATGCAAGGCCTCGTATAAATTAAAGCCTATTACACTTCTTGCGCTGCCTGCTAATACATCGCCACTTTGTGTGAGTACAATAGTTGGTTTATAATGTTTTTCAATTAATCTACTAGCTACTATTCCAACAACTCCTTTATGCCAATGCGGTTGAAACACCACCGACGATTTTTTATTGGAATGATTTAAATCCAATTCTATTTGTTCCAATGCTTCTTCTGTAATGGTGGTATCGGCTTCTCTACGGTCTAAATTGTCTTGTTGCAATAAACTGCCAATGGCCAATGCCTTGGTATAGTCTTTTTCTATAAACAGTTGTACCGCTTTTTTTGCATCGTCCATTCTGCCTGCTGCATTAATTCTTGGCGCTACGGCAAATACCAAATTGGTGATGCGCATGGGTGTAGTTTGCTTGGCCAAATCCATCAGCGCTAATAAGCCAGGGCAGGGCGCTTCGTTTACTTGTTGCAATCCAAAAAAAGCAAGGGTTCTGTTTTCATCTACAATGGGCACGATATCCGCTGCAATGGCGGTGGCTACTAAATCTAAATATTCTAAATAAGATTCTGCAGGCATCTTGTACTTTTCGGCCAAGGCGCTGATTAATTTAAATACCACACCACATCCACACAATTCTTTAAATGGATAATTACAATCAATCTGTTTGGGATTTAGAATAGCAATGGCTGGTGGTAAAATGGCATCCGGTAAATGGTGGTCGCAAATAATAAAATCAATACCTAATTCTTTTGCATAGCTGACTAGTTCAATGGATTTAATACCACAGTCAACGGAGATGATTAAATCAATGCCTTTTTCTTTGGCATAATCTATTCCTATTTTAGAAATGCCATAACCCTCTTTGTACCTATGTGGTATATAGTAATCAATATTGGGGGTGAGTTTTTTTAGAAACTGATATAAAGTAGCCACAGAAGTAGTACCATCCACATCATAATCTCCAAATACCAATAGATGTTGATTTTTTTCAACGGCGGCTTCAATTCTGGTTACTGCTTTTTGCATGTCCTTCATCAACCAGGGGTCATGCAGATGGTCTAAGTTGGGTCTGAAATATTTTTTCGCGGCTTCAAAATCTTCTATGCCTCTTTGAATGAGTAATTCACATAACAATGGATGTATTTTTAGTGCCTCTTGCAAAGCTTGCACTTTGGCATTGTCTGCACTTAATATATTCCATCTTTTTTCCATTAAAATTTTCTATCGGTGGTGTATCTCACTAATTCCTCAAGGGCGTCTCTAGTTTCGCTGGCGGGGAATTGATGGAGCAATAGTAATGCTTTGTCTCGGTATTCAATCATTTTATTGGTCGCATAATCAATACCTCCATATTGCACTACATGGTCTATCACAAATTTCACCTTGTCTTTGTCGTTATTGTTGTTTTTAACAATGTAAATGATTTGCTTTTTTAAAGCAGGCGCTACCTTTTGTAAAATATGAATTAGTGGTAGGGTTAATTTTTTTTCTTTGATGTCATTGCCTGTGGGCTTGCCAACATTGGCTTCTCCATAATCAAATAAATCGTCCTTTATTTGAAAGGCCATGCCTACATTTTCGCCAAATTCACGCATTCTTTGAATAAGCGTTTCGTCTTGTGTAACCGAACTTGCGCCCGCGGCACAACTTGAAGCCAACAAAGAAGCAGTTTTACCATTGATGATTTCATAATAGATAGACTCATCAAAATTTAAGTTTCTTGTTTTTTCTATCTGCAACAATTCTCCCTCACTCATCTTTTTTACCGCAGTAGACAAAATGGTCAAGATGGTAAAATCTTTATTTTCTAAGGAGAGTAATAAGCCTTTGGACAATAAGTAATCGCCCACTAGTACCGCAATTTTATTTTTCCATAAAGCATTGATCGAAAACATGCCCCTTCTTTCCAAGGCATCATCTACCACATCGTCATGCACCAAGGTGGCGGTATGTAAAAGTTCTACCAAGGAGGCGGCTCTATAAGAACTGTCATTGATTTCGCCGTTTAATTTAGCAGACAATAAAACAAACATAGGGCGCATTTGTTTGCCCTTGCGTTTCACAATGTATTGCATGATGCGGTCAAGCAAGGAAACCCTACTTTTTACTGCTTCTTTGAAATGCTTTTCAAAGAGTTCCAGTTCCGCCCCAATGATTTTTTTTGCTAATTCCATGAATACCTGCAATTTATTTTATTTTCCCCAAGCCGCCCTATTTATTTGGCCTTGAGTTTATTGGTTTAACCTATTAAAATGCAGGGCACCAAAATTTTGTAAGGAAGATAGTTTAAGGTCCGCCGCTCCCCAATGTTCTAATTTCAAATCTTCGGCAGAGGGTACCACCACGCAGGTCATTCTTGCCGCCTTGGCGGCTATCATTCCATAATAAGAATCTTCAAAACAAATACAAGCCAATGGAGAAGTATGCATGGCCGCTGCGCAATCCAAATATACTTGCGGATGCGGTTTGGCAAATGGCAAGTGCTGTGCAGAGCAACTGGCATGGATGTATTTTCTTATGCCTAATTTATCTTTGACCCATTCAATTAATTCGCTAGGAGAGGAAGTAGCCAAGCCCATTTTAAATGCTTTATTAATAAAGAATTCAAAAACACTTTCTACCCCTGGCATTAAGGTAGCGTCTTTATCTATTAAGTCTAAAGCAAGTTTGATAATTTTTTGTTCGGCCCTATCAAATTCAGAAGCAGGCACATCATTTAAGATTAACCAATGCGCCACAAATTCTTTAGAACGAAGTCCAGTAGTGGTTGCATATTGCGCTTCACTTAATTGAATGCCATATTGTCTAAAAATTTCGGTAGCGGCTTTGTTCCACAAGGGCTCACTATTGATTAACAAGCCATCAATATCAAAAATTACAGCAGATTTTTCCATTGGCTAAAGGTACTATTTGTTGTTTAAACAGTGAAAGTTCAATAAAAATTTATGTACTATCTTGCAAGCCTAACAAGATAACTAAATATGACACTACTGGATCGTTTAAAACAAATTCGCCTGTTTCGTTCGGTGATTTATGGCGTGGTAGGTTTATTTACTTATCCTGGGCTTGCTTTATTTAATACAGTGGAAATTGAAGGAACTGAAAATTTAGAAAAACTACCCCAAAAAAATGTGCTATTTGTGAGCAATCATCAAACCTATTTTGG
>CAINEG010000272.1 GCA_903847655.1 uncultured Bacteroidota bacterium | reverse complement strand
TAACTTATCTGGAGTAATAGGCAAATCGCGAACTCTTTTACCAGTAGCATTGTACACTGCATTCGCAATAGCTGCCGCAAAACCAATCAGTGCAATCTCACCAATACCTTTAGATCCAATATCATTGACATTTGGGTCGGGTTTATTGACAAAGTACACATCCGTGTTTGGAATTTGAGCATGTGTAGGCACATGGTAGCCACCAAAACTTGCGTTCATGATTTGACCAGTGCTATGATCCATCTCCACTTTTTCAGTCAAGGCCATTCCAATCCCTCCAACTACACCACCCAACATTTGACTTCTGGCAGTTTTAGGACTTACAATTTTACCAGCGTCTCCTGTAGTAACTACATTCAAAACTTTAATGGTTCCGTCTTTAGGATTCACTGCCAGTTTTACAAAATGCGCTGAAAAAGAATTGCTAGTAAATTTAAGTTGCGCTGCAGTTTTACCCGATGAATTAATAATTAAATCAATTTTATCCTGATTGGCCAATTTGAATAAAGCTGGAATCGCAATGATAACAGTTGCATTGGTTTTTGAAATTACTGATTCATTTTTTACTTCTAATGTATCCGTCGCTGTCGCTGCAAAGGCAGGCGCATACTGAATGGCCATTTCTTTTAATTTTTGTTGCACTGTTTTGCAAGCCAAATCCACAGCAGAACCCACAGTGGAAGTGGTACCCGAGCCGCCTTGTGATGGACCCGGAGGCAAATCAGAATCGCCCAACTTAAATTTAATTTTTTGAATGGGCATCTGCATGGCTTCTGAAGCAAGCTTGGTCATCGAAGTAGTTGTACCAGGACCCATATCACTCACTGCACACTCTAATAATAATTTTCCATCATTACTTAAAACAATTCTTACCGAAGCCGAACCTTTACCTGCACCAAATACACCCACCGACATACCATAGCCAATCAGCATACCATTTTCTTTTAAACTTCCTGGTACCATCGGACGATTTTTCCAGCCAATCTTTTCCATCCCATAGGTATAACAATCTTTAATATTGATATCAGAGAAGGGTAATTTATTTTCAGGATTAACTGTGGTATAGTTTTTAATTCTAAGTTGAATCGGATCCATTTTTAATTGATAAGAAAGCTCATCAATGGCAGATTCCAAGGCAAAACATCCACTGGCTTCCCCAGGACCACGCATCCAAATAGGTGTACTCATATCTAAGGGCAGCAAGCTGTATTTGGTATCTACATTTTCACAGGCATATAAAAATTTAGAAACATCTACGATGCCTTCTCTAAAATCTTCATAACGAGAACTATTACTAATGGCTTCATGTGATAGGCCAATAAAATTTCCTGCCGCATCTGCACCAATACCAATTTTTTGCCAGGATTGTGGACGATAGCCCACTAGTGTAAACATTTGCGGGCGTGTCAACACCAATTTTACTGGGCGATTTAATTTTTTAGCAGCAATACAAGCTGCGGCAACATTGGCCCAAGATCTTAAACCAGAACCAAAAGCACCACCCACATTTTCGGTAATCACTCTTACATTTTTATCGGGAATACCAAATGTTCTTGCCACCGTAGACTGTGTACTTTTAGGTCCCTGTGTTTTGTCATACAAAAGCACCTTATCGTCGCCCTCCCAAATGGCAATGGTAGCAAAAAGCTCCATAGCATTGTGCACTTCAATAGGAATATTGTATTCGGCCTCTATAAACTTGGTGGCTTCTTTATACTTTTTTTCTGTGCCTCTTTTGTAGGAGATAGGTCCTTTCAAAAGCGTTGCATCTAAACGTGCTTTATCAAAATTGGTTTCAAATTTTTCAATTTCATAGTCTGCTTTTACAAAACGAATGGCTGCATTGGCATTCTCAAAACTATCCGCAACCACTAAAGCAATGGGCTGCCCAAAAAAGCGTACTTTATTATCATACAAAACTTTATAGCCTCTCCATTCTGTTACATTTTTTGGTCTTTCTGCTGCATTTGTTAAATAACCAGGCACGGTAGGGCAATTGCCATAATAAATAATATCCAATATACCCGGCATGGCCAAGGCCTTAGTTAAGTCTAAATTTTTAATGTTCCCCTTAGCAATGGTACTGGTCACAAATACGGCATAGGCCATATTGGGCAAACTATGTTCAGCTGCATATTTGGCTTTACCAGTTACTTTATCCGCCCCATCTACTCTTTCATCTTCCAAAAAAATTGAATTCGTATTTGATTTCATAATGTTCAATTAATAAGATTAAATTTTAACGCCTGATTTAGCTACTTCTTCAATCGCATCTACAATATTTTGATACGCACCGCATCTGCAAATATTGGTATCCATATAAGCTTGGATACTTTTTCTTGTTTTGGCATTACCTTCACGCACACAGGCTACTGCCGACATAATTTGTCCGCTCGTGCAATACCCACACTGAAAAGCATCATTCTTTAAGAAGGCTGCCTGCATTGGATGCAAAGTTGGTCCATCACTTAAGCCTTCGATGGTGGTAATTTTATTGTTTTGATTGCTCAAGGCCAATTGAATACAAGATTTGGTTCTTTTCCCATTGATGTGAATGGTACATGCCCCACATTGTCCCATCTCGCAACCTTTTTTCGTACCCGTATAGGCTAAATCTTCTCTTAATAAATTTAGTAAGGTAGTTCTTGCATCAATTTCAAGATTCATTAATTTTCCATTGATGGTAATGGTTAATTTTTCTTTAGCGATAGGCAAAGGCACTACTTGGTCGATAGCAAAAGTTTTAACTAAAGTAGTGGGTGCCAAATACAAAGCTGCAATGGAGGCAGATTTTTTTAAAAAGCCCCTTCTGCTATTGTAAAAATCACAGGGTTTCATAAGCGTAGGTTTGATGTAATTTACAAACGAAATTTTAAACAATCTTCACATTGCGAGAGAAACTTTCTTCCAAAGAAATTAAGGTTTCGGTACGTTCAATGCCTTTGATTTTTTGAAGCTCATCATGTAAGACAAAACGAAGTTGTTGAATATCTTTGCAAACAATTTCCATAAACATGCTGTAATTGCCCGTGGTATAATTGACACGTACTACTTGAGGGATATTTTTTAATGCCAAGAGTACTGTATCATACATCGAGCTTTTTTCCAAGTAAATGCCAATAAAGGCAATGATGTCATAGCCCAACAATTTTAAGTCCACCGCCAACCTTTTGCCTTGCACAATGCCTAATTCTTCTAGCTTCTTAATACGCACATGTATGGTACCGCCTGAAACAAAAAACTGCTTGCCTAAATCGGCATAAGAGATTTCTGCATCCTGCATCATAGCTTGAATAATTTGTAAATCCAGCTTGTCGAGGCTTTTGTCTGTGTTTAATTTGGGGTTAATTTTAGGCTCCATATTTGTATATTATTAAATAATAAGGCAATTTATTAATAATTTTCTATATTTTAAAGATTTTACTTAAAATATTTGCAACGTATTGGTACATACCTTAGTTTTGATTTATCAAATGAAAGGATAACCGCTCAAATGATGAGTTCTTAAATACTGTGGGGTGATGAAATCTTGGCATACATGCCTCCTCGTCTCGGAGGTGGGGATCACGGGATAAACGAAACATAGAGCCATCTAGCAATAGGTGACCAGGGTAGACCACTCAACTTTGTGTTTTAGCTAACTGCCTCATGGAGGTTCGAGCCCTCCCCCTACAGCACTAAAAAGCCTTCTCGAAATTTCGGGAAGGCTTTTTTATTTAGTTCAAGTGACACTATGGGTGACACTAAAAAATCAATGCTTATTTTTTTCCAGTAGCGGCCCAAATAATGCCTGCAGTAATATGGCTTAAATAACTAGGATCTGTAAAGTCGGTAGGTACATGTCCAAGATTGGTATAGAAGGCGCGGCCTCCATCAAAATTATGGTACCATGCAATGGGATGAAAAGCCCCCATGCCCTTTCCTGAAACTGCTGCTCTTTGCGGATTCGCTGCCCAATCTGCTTTAGGATTATACGAATTTTCATCTACCGCTAAAATAGTTTTTAAATCCTTGGATTGATCAGGACCAAATTCATACCATTCGTCTGTCCATTGTTTGTTGTTGGCAAATCCTTCCAAACCTGGGAAAGAAGCATCTAAAACATTTAAACGAGCCGACTGAATGGCTGGATGTATATGAAACATTCTTCCAACGAGTTGTGTATACCATGCCCAATCATATTCTGTATCCGATGCGCTATGTATGCCCATAAAACCTTTACCCGATTGTATAAAACGTTCCATTACTTTTTGTTCCTCATTGTTCAATATGTCACCAGTAGTATTTAAAAATATCACAACTTGATAATTGGCTAAAGTTTTGTCTGTAAAGCCATAGTTGTCTTCTAATAAGTCTACTCTAAAATTATGCTTGACCCCTAATTGTTGAATAGCGAGTACACCGGAGTGTATGGATTCATGGTGCCATCCTCTAGTAGTGGTAACAAGTAAAGCATTGAACTGCTTTTGTGCTGATAGAAAATAAGAAGATCCGAATAAGAATAAACTTAATAGGATTCCTTTTTTAATTGATTTCATAATAACTGGTTTTTATTGATGTTGAAGCCTACTCAAAATAATCATTTTACGCTGTTTAATAAAAATAATATGATGAACGATACTATTTTAGTTGATAGCAAGTAATTCATGATATTGATCATTTCTTCTTCAGCGTTTGCAAATAAGCAAGTAAATCGGCCATGCCTTGAGTACTCATGGTTTTATACAAGCCTTCGGGCATCATGGATTCTTTAAGTTGTGTGGAGGAAAGCACTTGACTTGTTTTTATTGGTTGGCTACTGCCACCAGGTAATTTTAATTCAATGTCTGTTTCTGTCTTACTTGATATAATGCCTGTTAAAGTAGAGCCATCTTTTAATTTTATAGTGTACCCTTCAAATCCAAAACTAATACCTTCTGATGGATGTAAAATAGTATTAAGCAAGCCTTCTTTTGGATACTTAGATCCAATTTCAGAAAGCTTAGGTCCAAAATCATTGCCTTCTGCATTTACTTTATGACATACTGCACAAGTATTGGTATAAACGATTTTTCCTTTCACCGCATCGCCTTTAAGTGCATTGATACTTGCTAAAGTAGGCATGGCTGTAGCATTCGCAGTTGCATGCGCTGGTAGATAAGTTTCCGCTTCGGTGATGATGGCCGTGCGCCAAGTGCCTCTCACGCTGTTCACTACATCGGGAATTAAATCTTGAGGGATTTTTTTATTTTTTAAAATAGCAAGCGCTCTGTCTTCTCCGTCCGAACTTTTTCCAATTTTACTTGCCGCCTCTTTACGAATATTTTTTTCATATTGATTTGACATAGCAATCGTTTCTAGCATGTCAATAGATGCCTTACTGCCCACCCTACCAATACTATTTAATAAAGATTTTATCTTAGTAGTATCTTTTCCTGCTACCGTGGACCATAATAATTTAGTTTCACCAAAAGAAAATAATAAGCCCGCAGCTTGTTTCCCTATATTTTCATCCTTATTGCTCATCGCAAGTTCAAGCAAATGATTGCGCTGTGCTTTTAGTTCATATCTTTTAACTAAATCAATATACTCCTGTGTTCCATCTACGGATTGAATTACTGCTTGCAATGCTTTTTGTGCAATGGAAGATTTAGCCACCGACTTATTGTCTAAGGCAAACAAGACTAATTTATTCAATGCGATATCATTGCTTTTATTGTCTTCGATCATCTTTAATAAGAAGCCTGATTTTTTGGGGCCTGAATTAAAATCAAAGGCACGGAAATAACGAAGCCTATCTTTTAAAATAATTTTTTCATCCGCTGCCAACGAAGCTAAATAAGGTACCGCTTCATCTGTCCTTGCACGCCAAACAATATCTTTACTAGCCGCATCTTTCAATGGATCTTTTACCAAGCTTAGATAGGCTTTAAAAAAACGATCCCATTGTCTATCAGCACCAATACCTAGGGCCTCAAGGTACCAGCGGTCTTTGCCATCATGCTTGCTTGCTAATATTGCCCATATAGCAGGCGCTTCATTGGAACTATTGTGATGAAGTGCAATTGCCACTTCTCTTCTTACTTGCGCATCTCCATCATTCACTAAAATATTTAAAACCGAAATTAAATTTTGTTTTAATTCAGCAGCAGCCCTAATGGCCACGATGCGCAAATTAGGGTTAGGATCTTTTACCGCTTGATTGATGTATTTTATTGCATCGGCCTTAGGTAATTTAACCAAGGCCCATAAAGCTCTTGCACGCATTTTAGGATTCGCAGCACTATTCCATAATTTTTCCAATGCGGAGATAGATTTTTCTCCAAAAGATTGCAATTGCATAAAGGCATGGTAGCGCACCGAAAGGTTTGGACTTTGCAAGGCCATCACCGCACCCGCAGCTGTGGTATAATCATGTTTAGGAATCACATATGTAGTGGCGCTTGTTGGTGCCACACGATAAATACGACCGCGTGTTTGATCTCCTGCCTGATGACCTCCTACGCCTGGATCATACCAATCTGCAACAATCAAAGATCCATCTGGAGCAATACAAACATCTGCAGGACGGAACCATTGGTCTTTGTCTCCTTTTAAAATATTGTTGATGGTGGCAGTATAACCAGCACCACTATTTTGAATGGAATAAGAACGAACTACATTGGGTCCGGCATCTGCATGAATTAATTGATCTTGAAAAACTTTAGGTAATAATGTTCCTTCATACACCAATATCCCTGTTGGAGAGCCTGCACCTGTTTGTAATAAATTAGGTACTTCTCCTGGATCGTTCAAATGCCAATGACGAAATGGAATGGAATCTTCCATATTGGTTCGATTACTACTCCAACCTGCCCCAGTTAATTCATCTGTATAACCATAGTTGCCATAGGGCAAAACATAATTGATACGGGTACCTTTGTTGCCATCATCATCATTGTCACTTTGCCATAAACTACCATAACTGTCTACCGCCACTTCATAAGGGTTACGAAAATTATTCCCCAAACATTCTACATGAGATCCATCTAAATCGCAACGAAAAACCATTCCTTGCTTATATTTTTTTGGACCAATTTCTTCTCCATCCTGGTCTAAAATTGTTTTGCCATATTTATCTTTTAATGTTTTGCCTTCGTTGCCAAAATTAAAATACAATTTACCATCTGGGCCAAAAGTGAATGCATGTGCGCCATGATCGTGTTGATCTCCGCCAATGCCTTGAAATAAAATTTCTTTTCTATCGGCTACATCATCTCCATTGTCATCATAGAAGTTCCATATATAGGGGCTTTGAGCAACAATAACTCTATTGCCCAATACACCAATGCCCAAGGGGGAATTAATTTCAGGCCCTTGATAAAACACCTTGGCTGTATCGGCAATGCCATCTCCATTCTTATCTTCTAATATGATGATACGATCGCCTTTTGGATTGGTAGGATTACCATTGATGGCTGGTCGGTAATTGTAGGCTTCTGTTACCCAAATTCTACCTTTTTCATCTACGTCAATATTAGTTGGGTTCTTAAGCATAGGTTCTGTAGCAATGGTATGTATTGCTAAGCTTTCTGCAATAGTCAATCCTTTCAATGCATTTTCGGAAAGATGCATTTGAACTTCTGCTAAACTATCTGTTGGATTATTTTTAGTATTGTCTTGAGGTTTACAAGACAAATTCAGTACAAATAATAAGCCTATTGCAGCTGATACAGTAAGCACAGTATTCACTTTCATTGGGATAATTTTAAGCATAGAGAAAATATTGGTAAGGTAATATAAAGAAAGATAGAGGGTTAGCAAAAATTTAAGCTGCCCTTTTTAAAATTAAATAAAATAGCTTATCTTTTAGATCTCATTTATAAATAATATTTTTATGAACAGAAGAAAATTTATTGAAAATAGCGCAGCTAGCTTAGCTGCAGTAGGCATCCTCTCTCATTTACCTAGCTCTTTATTTGGAATGGAATATGCAAAGGCGGTGAAATTACCTATTGGCTTTCAATCCTTTGTACTGCGCAATGAAATAAACAAAGATGTTATAGGTACACTAAAAAGTATGTATGAAATAGGTTATAAGCATGTTGAAATCTGTTCCCCTTTTGGCTATGCTCCTGGGTTTTTCAGTGCCCTTACTAAATATACAGGTAAGGAGTTGAAATCTATTGTAAACGATTCTGGATTAGACTGTTATAGCACCCATTTTACTTGGAAAGAATTAGTAAATAATTTAGAAGATCGTATCCAATTTGCACATCAAATGGGCTTAAAACATATGGTATGTTCAGGAGGATTGTATGGAAAAACAATGGATGATTTAAAAAAACAGTGCGCTACCTTAAATAAAATTGGAGAAAAAATTACTAGCGCTGGTTTAGTTGCTGGCTATCATAATCACAACGGAGAATTTATGTCAAAAAAAGAAGGCAGGCCAGATTATGATATTATATTAGAAGAACTTGACCCCACCTATGTTAAGATGCAATTCCAAGTGGCAGCAATTCAAGTGGGGTATAAGGCAGCCGATTATTTCCGTAAATTTCCTGGTCGTTTTATATCTGCACATTTACAAGACTATTCAACAAGTAATCACAATAAACAAATTGTTTTGGGTGATAATGGCATGGTAGATTGGAAAGAATTTTTTGAAGCAGCTAAAGAAGGGGGATTAAAATGGGTTTTTGTTGAATTGGAATCAGATCCAACTACTTTAGAAGGAAGCCTGAAATTTTTGAAGGCGCTTTAAAACTAGTGATGAGGTTTTCTGAAATCTATATTATTAAATATAGAAAGCCTTACTACGTCTAAATTATTAAATTTATTTTTTTGATTCAGTATTTGATAGACATTGGTATAGCCAAACTGAAAAATATTTTCTTTATTTATATAATAATAAAAGCCTGCAGAGAATCTGTTTTGATCAAAAGTATTGTAAACAATATTTTTACCAAAATTTAGATAAACTTCTTCAGCAACCACAAAAGAAAGACTCCCCTTTTGATAATGATGTTTAGTTAAAGGTATATTGGATAAAAATTGATACCTCAATCGATAGTTAAAATCAAAATGATTACTAGGATGATTGTCAATAGCAGTTTCTTTAAACCTTTCTTCTAATCTTAACCACTGTAGTGTTTTTAAATGGGTTAAGTCTGTATTTAATTGCACCATCTGCCAAGGGCGGTATTCAGTAAGATGATAACTACTAGGGCCTGCTTGCACTTGATCCACATAGGTTATGGCCCCTACTAATTTTAAATTATTCTTGGTATAATAAGTGGCACCTATAGCCGTTTCTGTGGCTAATTCTGATTTGTAATAGTTGTCCGTTAATTTAAGTTGCAAATCTATCCAAGAGCCCCATTGTTTGGAGTATCTATTTTGATTTAAATAGTCCAACCAAGATTGTTGGCCATATTGTACTTGCCTAGTTTGGGCATTTAAAAAAACCGAACACAGTAAGAAGAAACTAAGAATATAAAATTTAATGTTCATCTATGATTTTAAAAGCGAGTAATTGCATGCAATATTAGTGAAGTTTACTCAGTTCTTATATTTCTCCTTTTTTTAATTGTTCTACTGCATAATTGACTGCTCTTGCCGTTAAAGCCATATAGGTAAGTGAAGGATTTTGTGTTGAAGTAGATGTCATCGAAGACCCATCTGTAACAAAAACATTCTTACAAGTATGTAATTGATTCCATTTGTTCAACATCGAAGTTTTAGGATCATGACCCATACGACAGCCCCCCATTTCATGAATGTCCAGGCCTGGTGCTTGTTTAGAATCAGAAGTTTTAATATTGGTATAGCCTGCCTTGGTAAACATCTCTGTAATTTGTTCGGTAAAATCTTTCACCATTTTATCATCATTGTCATCATAGTCAATATGGATAGAGAGTAATGGCATACCCCACTCATCTTTTTGATTTGGATCTAATTTTACATAATTGGTTTCTTTAGGAATAGTCTCCCCCATCATTTGTGCACCAACATACCATGGACCTAATTCTTTATTGGCCAATTGTTCTTTCAATTCAGTACCAAAACCATCTGTATTGGTTATATTGCCACGACCTCCACCAAAAGTTAATGCATAACCACGTAAAAAATCAGTTTCTTGTTTATGTAAATTTCTAAAACGAGGCAGGTAAGCACTGGTCATAGAACGCCCGTCGGTAGTAGAATCCAACAGGCCTTCAAAAGTTGCAGAAGCGCGTGCTCGGTAATTATGAAAGGCCACATATTTACCCAATACGCCATGGTCATTGCCTAATCCATTGGGGAAACGATTAGAAGTAGAGTTTAATAAAATTAAATTACTATTTAAAGCTGCCGCATTTAGAAAAACCACTTTAGCAAAATAGTCATAGGTTTTTTTAGTGATGGCATCAATC
>CAINEG010000271.1 GCA_903847655.1 uncultured Bacteroidota bacterium | reverse complement strand
GCAGTTATTACTAGTTTGTTAATGTCTGTTTATAATATGGCCATGACGCCTACGCAAGACAATCCTGCTTTAAAATACATGCCTTATATATTCCCATTTGTATTATTATTTATTTTTAATGGATTGCCTTCGGCCTTAACTTGGTACTACACAGTTTCTAACGTGATTACTTTATTGATGCAATTAGTAATTCAGAAATTTATTATTAATCATGATAAGATTTTAGCAGGTATTGAGGTAAAACGTAAAACACCAAAGAAGAAAAGTAATTGGCAGTCTAAGTATGAGCAAATGATGGAAGCGCAGAAAAAAGTACAGAACTTAAAAGATAAAACAAAAAAATAATTAAGCTTTGAGCACCCGTCTAAAAGGGTGCTCAATTTTTAGCGTTCATGAAATGTAAAATTACCCCCCTAATTATTAGCATTTTCTTTACGATTGCTAGCGCCCATGCACAAATCAAAGTGGTAGGGGAATGTACACTTCAATTCGAAATTTTGGAACAGCAAGGAACTCAATGGATGGCCATGGGTACTAAAAATGTATGGATCAAGGGTAGTCAATGTAAAACCATATTCACTTCGCCTCAATTGGTGCAAGCCTTAATTTTTAATACGCAATCAGACAATGCCCTCGTCTTAAAAGAAATTGGACAAAACCATTTTCTACAAGAAATAAAATACCCGCCTAGCAATATGCCCACCATGCTTTCAATCAAAGCAGTGTCGGACTCAGCCATTTCTATTTTGGGCTACTTGTGTAAAAAAGTGCAAGTAATTTGGAGTGATCAGACTATTTATGAAATTCAATACACTAGCGAAATTGCAGCTTCTGTAAATGCTTTTGAACTGGCCTTCAAAGACATTCCTGGTTTGGTCTTAGCGTATACCATTCTCCCTGCGAAAGGGAATGCTGTTCAATACTTGGCCAGCAAAATTGATTTAAGTCCAATTGCATTGAGTCAATTTAATGTTAACAAAGACTTATATCAAATCATTGATTAATCTATAGCAGATTAACGCTATTCAATAAAGCATCAATAAAAAATTAGTAATTAAGGTTGAACTGGGGAAGGGGTCTTGAACTTAGACAACAAAACATTGTATCTATAAGGGATTACATAAGAAATATTTCCCTTGTTGAATTTAATGTAATTGCTATTGGCATCCGCATTCACTGTATTAGTAGAGAATCCTTTGAATACCAAACTAGATTTTAAAGCATTAAAAGTGGCAGTCTTATGGGTAAGATTACCAATATTTTTTAAGCTATACTTTTCTACTAATTTTCTTGCTTCCAAATTGTTGTTGATGACAATGGTAGAAGAAAAAGTACTTGTAGAAACTAGCAATAACATTGCTAAACAAGCGGTATATAATATCGTTTTTATAGTGGACATGATCTATTCAAAGGTAGACAATTTAATAAATCTTTAAAAAATTTATTTTTAACCTTTTTATAGGCTTATGTGAAGAACAAATTATTGATTATTAATAGGTTAATTGTACATTTATTTAAAGCAAAGAGGAATTTTACCTTTTGAGTTAAGGTATTGAAAATCAATGCTTTATTCCTAACCCATAAGCAAAATACCATGTTCGATAACCATCGTGACGAGGAGGGCGGAGACATTCAAGAGCTAATGCAACGCTTTCAAAACCTTAAATTAGGTCGAACCAACTCTTATATAGAAGAAGATGATTTTGAAAGAATCATAGAGCACCTGGATGAAAAGGATGAAATGGCAGATGCCCTGGAAGCGGCCAATATGGCTTTGAATCAATACCCCCATTCTTCTTTATTGATGATTAAAAAAGCCGATCTGCTTTTGGCGACTAGAAAATACAAAGAGGCTTTGAAATTATTAGATGCAGCTGCCTTGTATGATCATAAAGACATGAATTTATTCATACTTAAAACTGATGCATATTTGGCATTGGATCAACCAGAAAAAGCCATTGTCTTATTGCAAGAAGCGCTTCATTTATTTGAAGGTGCAGAACGTACCGAAGTCTTGTTTGAATTAGCCGATGTCTATGACGACCACGAAGCATTTGACAAAGTGTTTGATTGCTTGCAATTGGTTTTAGAAGAAGACCCCACCAATGAAGAAGCTTTGTACAAAATTTGTTTCTGGACCGATTTCACAGGAAGAAACGAAGAAAGTATTCGATTGCATCAACGCATCATTGATGAGCAACCATACAATGCTTTGGCTTGGTTTAATTTAGCGGCCGCCTATCAAGGAATAAAATTGCATGAGAAAGCCATTGATGCATATCAGTATGCGATTGTCATAGATGAAAAATTTGATTACGCTTACCGCAATATGGGGGATGCTTTTTTGCGCTTGAGAAAATACAGGGAAGCTATTGAAGCATTAGAAAAAGTATTGGAACTCTCCAGGCCCGAAGATGTGATCTATGAAGCTATTGGGCATTGTTACCACAGAATGAAAAATTATGCGCAAGCAAGATTCCATTATAAAAAAGCAGTGCACTTGAATCCGGATGACAGTAGGTTATACCAAAAAATTGCCGGCACTTACATGCAAGAAGAAAATTGGGAATTGGCCATCAAACAATTGGAGCATGCACTAAGAATTCACCAACACATTAATGAGTATTATATTTTAATGGGGGAGTGTTACATGCACTTAAATCAATTTAGAGAAGCGGCTCAATTTTTTGGCACCGTGGTAAAAAATAAACCTAAGCAAATTGCAGGATGGGAATCATTAATCAAATGCTTGGTAGCCAATGAACAATTAGATCTAGCCTTAGAGCAAACCGAATTGGCCTATATGTCTACCCAGGGAAAAGTGACTTTTATTTTTTATAGAAGTGCCATTTTATTTATGATGAATAAAGCTGCCGAAGGGTTGCTTCAATTAGAAATGGCCTTATCTAAGTCGTCAAAATTATTGAAAAAATTTATTAAGTTTTATCCCGAGATCGTGCAGGATACGAAGGTGGCTGAATTGATTGGTCAATACAAGAAGAAAGGAAAAAAATCTTAAGCAATTGAGTTACCTTTAGGGTATTATTTATAAAGAACGACTATGATGAATTTTAAAATGTCTCAAATTCCAGAGCGAACAGCCAAGCCAAGAAAGAGTGGGTTAACCATGGTCATGGACAAGGGCTTGAGTTATGCAGAAGCAGAGAATTTTTTGAGTGTGGCTGGCGTGCACACCGATTTAATTAAATTAGGTTTTGGAACTTCTTTTGTAACACCCAATTTGAGAAAAAAAATTGAATTGTACCAAGCACATGGCATCCCAGTTTATTTTGGGGGTACTTTGTTTGAGGCATTCATTATTAGAAATCAATTTGATGATTATGTGGCTATTTGCAAAGACTATAAAATAGATTTGATTGAAGTAAGCGATGGATCTATTACCATACCACACAGTGAAAAATGTGGCTACATTGAAAAGATTGCAAAATTTGCAACGGTATTAAGTGAAGTGGGAAGCAAAGATGCAGCGCATATCATCCCGCCTTATCAATGGATCGAACTGATGAGTGCAGAATTAAGTGCAGGATCCACCTATGTCATTGCAGAAGCAAGAGAAGCAGGTAATGTAGGTATTTATAGAGGTAGTGGAGAAGTGCGTGAGGGATTAGTGCAAGAAATTTTAACTAAAATTCCTGCAGAAAAAATTCTTTGGGAAGCACCTCAAAAAGCACAGCAATTGTATTTCTTAGAATTGGTGGGCTGCAATGTAAACTTAGGCAATATTGCCCCCTCTGAAGTAATTCCATTGGAAACAATGCGCATTGGGCTAAGAAGTGATACTTTTGATTTATACTTAAATAAATAATTTTGCGCCAGTTTGGATTAATAGGATATCCCTTGTCACATTCTTTTTCAAAAGGATTTTTTGCTGAAAAATTTTTGAAAGAAAACATTGCGAATACGCAATATGAAAATTATCCTATTGATACCATACAAGCATTTAGTGCACTTTGGGAAAATGAGCAGCTGGAAGGATTAAATGTAACCATCCCCTATAAAAAAGAAGTGATTGCTTTTATTCAACATCCTTCTACTGTGGTTTCAAAAATAAACGCTTGCAATTGTATTCGTAAATTCAACAATGAATTGTATGGCTACAATACCGATGTGGTGGGTTTTGAACAATCTTTGTTGCCGCTTTTACAACCAAGTCATAAAAAAGCATTGATACTGGGCACCGGCGGCGCAGCTGCAGCAGTAGAATGGGTTTTGCAAAAATTATCCATACAATATCAATTGGTGTCTAGAAACAATCAGGCGAATGCTTCTCTATTGAATGCACCAGTACTTAGTTATCAAGCATTGAATGAAGACATTGTACATGAGCATACATTAATAATTAATACTAGCCCTATTGGCATGTATCCTAATGTGCAGGAAGCGCCATTAATCCCCTATGAATCCATTGGCGCTGCTCATTATTTGTATGATTTAGTCTACAATCCTGCGGAAACTTTATTTTTAGCCAAGGGGAAAGAAAAAGGAGCAGCCATCAAAAATGGTTTGGATATGTTGCATCTTCAAGCTCTAGAGAGTTGGGCTATTTGGAATGCGGCCACACCTCCAGTTCAATAAAAAATAAGTATAATTTTTTAAAGACTTTGTAGAAAAGTGAAAAGTTGGGTGACCGCTTTTTGTCGGTGGCTATAATTATTTTTTTCTTGCATAGTCATTTCGGCAAAACTTTTAGTAGCGCCTTCGGGAATAAAAATAGGATCGTAGCCAAATCCTTTTGCTCCATGCATTTGTTTGGTGATCGCTCCTTTGCAAATGCCTTCGAAATAATATTCTTTATTTTCCCAAATCAAACAAATCACAGTTCTAAATTGTGCAGTTCTATTTTCAGTGGTAGTTAACTCTTTCAACACTTTGTCAATATTGGCTTGAAAATCTCTGTCTTCACCAGCATACCTTGCACTTTTTACCCCAGGGGCGCCCTCTAGAAAATCAATTTCCAAACCAGTGTCTTCGCTAAAACAATTTTGTTTAGTGAGGCTATGAATGGTCCTTGCTTTTTCTGCCGCATTATCTTTTAAATTGTCATGTGGCTCGGGAATGTCAATATCAATACCCGCTTCTTTTAACGGAATGATGTGAAAGTCTTTGCCTACTAAGGATTGTATCTCTTCTACTTTGTGTTGGTTGTTGGTGGCAAATACGAGGGTATACATGGGATCAAACTAAATTACAATTGAAATATTTGTTTTAAGACGCCCCATAATTTTGCTTTCTCTTGTTTGGCATTGGCATCCGTGCCTTGCATACTAGTTAAAGATTTACTAAACAATAAATTGCTTTCGCCCAGTGGAATGACTTTATATAATTGTGTAGGCAATTTTATTTTTAATGCTTTGCTATCTAATTCAAAAACGATCACCAATTTGGAAGGAAGTAAGTTGAGTATTTGATGAAGCCCTGCTTTTTGATGGCCTAAGTTCACAAGCGCGATGTCTGCAATGGTTAATCTGCAGGCGTTTAAAATAGAAGTCAATAAAATAAAATCTGCTTCATTTAAATAAACCGATGCAGGGTCATTCACCAGTACCACTATTTTTTTATGGTGGTCTCCTAAATATTTGAAGTTGGTGAGTGCTTCCATGGTTTCTTCTGGAACGGCTGTTACTTCAGTTTCTTTGGATTCAATAATAGGCTCTTTTTTATTATTCTTTTTTGCAAAGGCTTCTTGATCTGCGGCTAAATTTGCATTTTGCTGCTCAATTATGGCGGGGTTTATTTTATTTTCAGGTAGGACCAAGCTATCTTTGAACAAAGAAACTAGAACTGCAGGGGGCAATATTGTTTTGTTTTCATCCATTAGATTGGAAAATTAAATGAATTGGTTCAAATTGAAAAATAACACTTGTAAGTTTTCAAAATTTTCGTTTCTTTGTACTCTTGATCCTATTTTAAATTAAGTTTATGTCTACACCTACTATCCCAGTTACTAAAACCACCCATTCTAATTTAGCCAATTTCAATATGAATGAAATTGCTTTCGGTAAACACTTTACAGATCATATGTTAGTCGCTGACTATGAAGATGGGGAATGGAAGAATGTAGCCATCAAACCTTTTTCACCCATCTCCTTAGATCCATCAAGTGCAGTTTTGCATTATGGACAAACCATTTTTGAAGGGATTAAAGCATTTAAAAATGACCAAGGGGAATTTGTCATTTTCAGACCCGATCAAAATTTAATACGTTTTAATGTTTCTGCAGCGCGCATGGAAATGCCTCAGGTACCTGAATGGCTTTTTATGGAAGGGATGAAACAATTAATTAATGTAGAATCTGGCTGGATTCCAACTACACCGGATTCTTCTTTGTACATACGTCCATTTATGATTGCCACCGATCCTTATTTAGGTGTGCGACCATCACTTACTTATAAGTTCATGATTATTTTAGGTCCAAGCGGTCCCTATTTTTCTGCCCCAATGAAAATCTTAATTGAACAAAAGTATACGCGTGCAACACCTGGTGGTGTTGGTTTTGCAAAGAATGGTGGAAATTATGGAGCAAGTTTACATCCTGTAGAATTGGCTAAGAAAAAAGGCTTTGATCAAATTTTATGGACCGATGCCAACGAACATAAATATGTAGAAGAAGTAGGGGTGATGAATGTGATGTTTGTCATTGATGGAAAAGTAATTACCCCAAGTTTGGAAAGAGGCACCGTTTTAAAAGGAGTCACACGTGATAGCTCAATAATATTATTACGTGAAATGGGCTATGAAGTGGAAGAAAGAAATTTATCGGTGGATGAAATTGTAGCGGCACATAAAAAAGGGCTATTCCAAGAAATTTTTGGGGTAGGAACTGCAGCCGTTGTTTCCATGGTGAAGCAATTGGCCCATGGTGATTACATCATGGACTTTGATCCTGAAAATATGCCCATTGCAAAAGCTTTAAAACTAGAATTGCATGAGATTCGCATGGGTAGAAAAGCAGACAAGCACCAGTGGATGGCCAAAATTTAAGTAATTCCCTGATTTTTAATGGAATAAGCAATAATTTTTAGCTGAATCCCAGCTAAAAAAGGGCATTTCCTTTATTTTTTTAAAATTAGCGAATAAACATTTTGGTAATTGGGCTACAGCCATTACCTTTGCCGTCCGAATTTTTTATAAACAGAAAGTGAAAAAAACAGCATAATAAATGCCTACTATTCAACAATTAGTGAGAAAAGGCCGTGAGATCATCAGGGCAAAAAGTAAATCAAGAGCATTGGACGCATGTCCTCAGCGTCGTGGCGTTTGTACTAGAGTGTATACAACTACACCTAAAAAACCAAACTCTGCGTTACGTAAAGTGGCCAAAGTGCGTTTGACAAATAAAATTGAAGTTATCGCGTACATTCCAGGAGAAGGTCACAATTTACAAGAGCACAGTATCGTTTTAATACGTGG
>CAINEG010000270.1 GCA_903847655.1 uncultured Bacteroidota bacterium | reverse complement strand
ATGACCGATGAAATGATAGAGCAGGCAATGACCATGACGAAGAAATTTTTTATGCCCTTTGCTATAGGCGGAACCATACTTGGCACTGGATTTATGGGTGCCATTGCTTCTTTAATTGGAGCAGGTATCGCTAAAAAAAATCCAGTAGATCCTTTCAATACCCCTACTGCCTAATTTATACCTATGCAAATTTCTGTTGTAATACCACTTTTGAACGAAGCCGATTCATTGCCTGAATTAATGCAGTGGATACATCGTGTAATGGACGCTAATCATTTTACCTATGAAGTAATTATGGTGGATGATGGCAGTGACGACAATAGCTGGGAAACTATTGCTGGTTTAAGAATTCAATATCCTAGTTTAAAAGGAATTAAATTTCAGCGCAATTATGGCAAGTCTGCAGCATTGAATGAAGGCTTTAAATTAGCGCAAGGCGATGTGGTGATTACCATGGATGCCGATTTGCAAGATTCTCCCGATGAGATTCCTGAGTTTTATGAAATGATTACTCAACAAGGATTTCATTTGGTAAGTGGATGGAAGAAAAAAAGATATGACAATACTTTTACTAAAAATATTCCTTCTAAAATTTATAATGCAGTAGCAAGAAAAAGTTCAGGTATTGTTTTACACGATTTTAATTGTGGTATTAAAGCTTATCAATTAAAAGTGATTAAAAGCATTGAAGTTTTTGGCGAAATGCATCGTTATATTCCTATCCTTGCTAAATGGGCTGGCTTTAAGAAAATTGGAGAAAAAGTAGTAGTGCATCAAGCTAGAAAATACGGAACCACTAAATTTGGATGGGAAAGATTTGTGAATGGGTTCTTAGATTTAATGACCATTCAATTCTTATCAAAATTTGGGAAAAAGCCAATGCAACTTTTTGGCCTGGTGGGTACTTTATTTTTCTTAATAGGTTTTGCAGCTTTTGGTACCATCATTTTTGATAAGTTCATGAATCCTGAATATTCAGTGACCAATAAGCCCGCCTTCTTCATTGCCATTACTACGATGATCATTGGGGTACAATTATTTTTAGCAGGTTTTATTGCTGAATTGGTCAATAGAAATGCACCAGACAGAAACACTTATTTAGTGTCAGATAAAATTGGCTTCACACATTCATAGCCATCCAAATTCAATGAAAAAGAAAGTCATCATAATTGGACCGGCTTGGCCCTTGAGAGGTGGTTTAGCAACTTTTGACGAGCGTTTGGCCAAACAATTTTTATTGGAGGGGTATGAAGTGACCATTTATACTTTCAGTTTACAATACCCTAACTTTTTATTTCCAGGAACTACACAGTTTTCCGCTGAACCAGCACCTGCCAATTTAAATATTAAAGTTTGTATCAATTCCATCAATCCTTTCAATTGGTTCAAAATTGGCAATGAATTAAGAAAATTAAAGCCTGAGTATATTGTGGTTAGGTTCTGGATGCCTTTTTTTGGCCCCTGTTTAGGTACCATTCTTAGATTAGTTAAACGAAATAAAATCACGCAAAATATTTGTATTGCAGACAATATCATTCCTCATGAAAAAAGATTAGGCGATACTTTACTTACAAAATATTTTATCAAACCTATTCATAGGTTCATTACCATGAGTGATTTGGTGAACAAAGATTTAGCCAGTTTCACTTCTACCCCTTCTACCAATTTGGTACATCCCATCTATGATAATTTTGGAGATATCTTATCTAAAGAGGAAGCCAGAAAACATTTACAGTTGCCTATCCATGATAAAATAATTTTGTTTTTTGGCTTCATAAGAAAATATAAGGGATTAGACTTATTATTAGAAGCAATGAATGATGCAAGAATTAAAGGCGCTCATATCAAATTATTGATTGCTGGTGAATATTATGATGATCCTAATTTTTACAATGAAATCATACAAGAATACCAACTTAAAGATTCACTTTTTTTAAGCACAAGTTTTATCAATGACAGCGAAGTAAAATATTATTTATGTGCTGCAGATTTTGTGATTCAACCTTATAAATCTGCCACCCAAAGTGGCGTAACCCCTTTGGCCTATCATTTTGAGAAACCCATGTTGGTGACCAATATTGGTGGCCTACCCAATTTGGTTCCACATTTAGAAGTGGGTGTTGTTACAGCACCCAATCCTACCGCTATTGCAACGGGTATTATGACCTTGTATGAATTAGGCGAAACCCATTTTTTAAAGCATCTTTGTGAAGAAAAAAAGAAGTACAGTTGGGACAAACTCACTGCTGCTATCTTACAAAAAAATTAAGTAGTTAACATGCTGTTTAGAAGTAAAGCCCCTTTAAGAATTGGACTCGCTGGTGGAGGTACAGATGTAAGTCCTTACAGCGATGAATTTGGTGGCGTTATTTTAAATGTGACTTTATCTTTGTATGCCCATACTACCATTGAATTATTAGAGGAGCCAATTATTATCATAGAATCCATAGATAAAAACGAAACCCAAATTTTTGAATTAAACACCACCCTGCCAATTGATGGTCAATTAGATTTAGTCAAAGGCGTATACAACCGAATTCAAAAAGATTATCCCTTTACTTTAAGAGGATTTAAAATTTCAACCAAGGTAGATGCACCTGCAGGAAGTGGATTAGGTACTTCTTCTACTTTAGTAGTTTCAATTTTGGGTGCTTTTAAAGAAATGTTGAAGTTCAAGTTGAATGAATATGAAATAGCACATTATGCTTATGAAATAGAAAGAGTGGATTTAGCCTTGGCAGGTGGTAAACAGGATCAATACGCAGCCACTTTCGGTGGTTTTAATTTTATGGAATTTTCTTCCAATAATAAAGTCATTGTAAATCCTTTGCGCATTCGTCAGGATTACATCAACGAATTAGAAAACAATTTGGTTTTATATTTTACTTCCTCTACTAGAGAGTCTGCTACCATCATTAAAGAACAACAAAAGAATGTAGTAGAAAAGAATGTCAAAAGCATCGAAGCCATGCATCATTTAAAAGATCAAGCAAAACGAATGAAAGAGGCATTGTTGATGGGAAAGATTGATACCATTGGTGAAATATTAGATTATGGCTTTCAACAAAAAAAAGAGATGGCTTCCAATATCTCCAATGAAAGAATTGAAGACATCTATCAACAGGTTAAGCAGGCAGGTGCCACAGGAGGTAAAATTAGTGGCGCTGGCGGTGGTGGATTTATGATATTTTACTGTCCAAAAAATACCAAACACAAAGTAATAGAGACTTTGGAAAATTTAGGTGGAACCATCAAACAATACAGTTTTACTGAACATGGATTAACCACTTGGACCATTTCGGATTAATCTATTTATCTTTACTTAGAAATCAATAAGCATGAGTACAAAAATTAATGAAATTATAGCCGCTTCAATTGAAGTAAAAGCGCAGATCTTAAAAGATGCTCAATTTTCAGCTACCATCGAAAAAGCCATTGTAATGATCACAGAAGCTTTTAAAAGGGGCAATAGTGTTTATTTTGCGGGCAATGGTGGAAGTGCTGCTGATGCCCAACATTTGGCTGCGGAATTTTCTGGCCGTTTTTACAAGGATCGTAAGGCCCTTCCTTCAGAAGCCTTGCATTGCAATACTTCCTATTTAACAGCTGTGGCCAATGATTACAGTTATGAAGTCATTTATTCAAGATTGATAGAAGGTTTAGCCAAACCAGGAGATGTATTGGTGGGCATTAGTACCTCAGGCAATTCTGGGAATATTGTGAAAGCCTTTGAAAAATGTAGAGAATTAAAAGTAAGTACCATCGGATTCACAGGAGCCCATGGAGGTAAAATGAAAGAGCTTAGTGATTTACTTTTAAATGTACCTTCTACAGATACGCCAAGAATTCAAGAGTCACATATTTTGATTGGTCATATCATTTGTGAATTGGTAGAGAAAAACATATTTGGTTAATGGAAGCCATTGTATTAGCTGGCGGTTTAGGAACCAGATTAAGATCGGTGGTTCCTGATTTGCCTAAATGTATGGCCCCTATTAATGGTATTCCTTTTTTAGCTTATTTAATTGATCATTTAACTGCGCAAAGCGTGACCCATTTTGTATTTGCGCTTGGCTATAAATCTGATGAATTCTTAGATTTTTTAAACGCTAAACTTCCTCAAAATAATTTTAGTATTGTCATTGAAGAAGAACCCTTGGGCACTGGGGGCGCCATTAGATTAGCGATTAGTAAAACAAGTGAAGAAAATATCATTGCATTAAATGGAGATAGCTTGTACAAAGCAAACTTGAATCAATTGATGCAATTTCATCAAGCCAATAAGTCCCATTGTACCTTGGCATTAAAACCCATGCAAGCTTTTGAAAGGTATGGTTCGGTAGAAATAAATGAATTTTCCAATATTGTTTCTTTTAAAGAAAAACAATTTATGGAAAATGGACTGATCAATGGTGGGATATATGTCATTCATGCGGCCTCTTTTTTAGCCCTGCCCTTGTCTACCAAATTCTCTTTAGAAAAAGATTATCTAGAAAAATATGCTAAGGATTTAAAGTTTTATGGGAATATTCAAGAAGCCTATTTTATTGATATTGGAATACCCGAAGATTATGCTAAAGCACAAATTGAATTTAAATAAATAAGATGTTTAGTTTTAAAGATATAGACAATAGCTGGGCTTTATTTTTAGATAGAGATGGAGTCATTAACTTCGAACAACGCAATGATTATGTAAAGCATTGGGGGGAATTCAAATTTTACAAGGAAAGCTTAGAAGCCTTACCCATTTTGGCGAATATTTTTTCAACCATCGTCATTACGACCAACCAAAAAGGAGTAAGTAAAGGCTTAATGACAGAAGCTGATTTAATAGGCATTCATCAAAACATGTTGATCGAAATAAATAAAGTAGGCGGAAGAATAGATCATATATTTTATTGTACCGATTTAGACAATGAATCTTATAATAGAAAACCTCAACCAGGCATGGCTTTCCAAGCCAAGGAAAAATTTCCAGCCATTGATTTTACAAAGTCCATCATGGTTGGAAATAGAACTAGCGATATGGAATTTGGTAGAAATGCAGGCTTGCATACGGTATTTTTGGCTACTACGCATCCCGAAACTGCATTCCCTGATCCAAGCATTGATTATAGGTTTAATCATTTGCTTGAATTTGCAGCAGCTTTAAAATAAAAAAAGCGCCTAGAAAAATCTAAGCGCTTCAAGAATTTTTATTGTACTATACTAATCTAATTTTAGAACAGCTAAGAAAGCTTCTTGTGGAATTTCCACATTCCCTATTTGTCGCATTCTCTTCTTTCCTTCTTTTTGCTTCTCTAATAATTTACGCTTACGGCTAATATCACCACCATAACATTTAGCGGTAACATCCTTACGCATGGCAGATATATTTTCTCTAGCCACTACTTTAGCACCAATGGCAGCT
>CAINEG010000269.1 GCA_903847655.1 uncultured Bacteroidota bacterium | reverse complement strand
TCAGCTTCTGCATAATGACTAACGTTACGTTTGTCAACGCTCCAATCAAAATCGTCATGCGCTGTAATAATTTGTTCAGGTGCTTTTGGTGTCGCAGTTGCTTCAACAGCTGTAGCGCCATCGAATTCCTGTGCGTCTGCGTTTAGGTTTTTTGAAAATAGTTTCATATAAAATCCGGTGTTTTTGAACCGGACGGCAAAGGTAGGGAAAAAGCCATAAAATTGGGCTAAAAAGGGCTAAAAAATATACAAAAAACGAGTAGTAACTTGCTGATAATCAATGTAATTACTCTGGATCGGGTAAAAAACTACTGTAAGGGTTAAAATAGCAAGAAAAACTTAGTCCATTTGCCCCATATGCTGGGCAGCCAGCCAACCCGAAGTCCAGGCATGTTGAAAGTTAAAACCCCCAGTAATACCATCCACATCCATCATCTCGCCTGCAAAATGAAGGCCTGGAACCAACTTGCTTTCCATGGTACTTGCCTCTATTTCTGATAAGTCTACTCCACCACAGGTCACAAACTCTTCTTTAAAAGTAGTTTTGCCTTTGATAGTCAAGGTAGTTCTGGTGAGTGATTGTATAAGCAATTGTTGTTGTGGACTTTTTAGATCGGCCCATTTTGTGTTAAGCAGAATGCCTGCTTCTACTAATAAAAATTGCCATAACCTTTGTGGTAAATTAAAAGGATTTTTTGAACCCATCTCTCGTTTGCCAAAATCCATTCTTAAATTAATCCACTCCATTTTTAAAGTAGCTTCATTGTACTCGGGTGTCCAATTGATGACAATGGCGCCTTCATAATTGTCATTGGCTAATTCACGCGCACACCATGCTGATAATTTGATGGCCGCAGGTCCACTGATACCCCAATGCGTAATTAATAGCGGTCCTTTTTCTGAAATTTTATTTCCTCTCCATTGAATGATGGCATTGTCCACCGCCACACCCATGAGTGTGGTAATATTTTTTTCTACTACATTAAAAGTAAATAAAGAAGGAACAGGTGCTACAATGCTATGCCCCAAGCTGATTAACCAAGGCAACTTATCTGATTTTAACATACCCCCTGTAGCCAAGCAAATGGCATCAGCCTGCATTGTTTTTTTGTTTGACAGCGTAATTAAAAAACTATTTTTATTTTCCTTTGTTGATTTTTCAACATTAATTACTTCGTGCTCCGTTAAAATTTTTATTTTGTACTGATGTACTTTTTGTAAAAAACAATCGATGATGGTTTCTGAATTGTTGGTCGTGGGAAACATTCTGCCATCTTTTTCAGTATGCAACTGTACCCCGTTGTCGGCAAACCATTGTATGGTATTTTTGGTCGCAAATTGATAAAAAGCTTTTTTTAAAAAACGGGCACCGCGGGGATATTTTTTTAACAGCAGTTCCACATCGGGGCAGGCATGGGTTACATTGCATCGGCCACCCCCACTCACTTTTACTTTGGACAATAATTTATTGGACTTTTCTAGAATGGAAATATCCCAATCAGGATGCTGCTGAGCAATTTGAATGGCACAGAAAAAACCTGCAGCACCACCTCCGACTACAACCATTTTTTTTGTTTCCATGACCTAAATTAATAATAAGAAGTATTCAAATTAGGATTCAACTTTTCTGCGGCTTCTATCATGGCGAAATCAGATAAGATCAAGGCTTCTTTATTTTTCACACATACATCGTGTTCAAAATGAACCGACGCTTTTCCATCCTGTGTTTTTACGGTCCAACCATCTTCTTCTGTAAATACTTTATGCGTGCCTAAATTAATCATCGGCTCGATAGCTAATACTAAATTCTCTTTCATTTTTAAACCTGTTCCTCTTTTCCCATAATTAGGCACTTGCGGGTCTTCGTGTAAACTCTTGCCTAATCCATGTCCCACAAGTTCTCTCACCACACCATAGCCATGTAACTTTTCAGTATGTTCTTGAATGGCATAACCAATATCTCCTACTCTATTATTGACAATAGCTTTTTCAATGCCTTTGTACAAGGACTCTTTAGTTACTTTAACCAACTGTAGTAATTCAGGGGCTACTTCACCTAGTATAAAAGTATAGGCATGGTCTCCATGCCAACCATTCAATACTACGCCTAAATCAATGGATACAATGTCTCCTTCTTTTAAAAATGTTTTATTGGGAAAGCCATGCACGACCACATCGTTGACAGAAGCACAAATATTATGCGGATAGCCATGATAATTGTAAAAAGAAAGTGTTGCGTTGTGGTCCTTTACAAATTGCATACAAAATTGATCTATATCCAAAGTAGTCATACCAGGCTTTAATTGCGTAGCTACCTGCGTTAAGGTTTTGCTCACCAATAAAGCAGCTTCTTGCATCAACTTAACTTGTTCCTCTGTTTTTGTATAAACCATAATGCCATTTATCTTATAAAAAAACAAACCTGTCGTTTAAAAGACAGGTTCGTAATATAAATATTTTAACTAGTACCTTTTAAACTATAAAGTCGAATTAGTAATAGGCGTTCTTCCTTGAATACGTCCAGTATTCATTAATCCATCGTATTGACGCATTAATAAATGTGTTTCAATTTGTTGTAATGTATCTAAGATAACTCCTACCATAATCAATAATGAGGTTCCTCCGAAGAAAGAACTAAAGCCTTGTGTTACGCCTAATTTTTGAGCGAAACCTGGCAAGATACCTACTAAGGCCAATAAAATAGCACCTGGCAAAGTAATCTTATCCATCACCGAACCAATATAATCCGTAGTGGGTTGTCCTGGTTTAACACCTGGCACAAAACCATTGTTACGTTTTAAATCTTCAGAGATTTGCTTAGGATTAAAAATTAATGCAGTGTATAAGAAAGTAAATCCTATCACCATGATAGAATAAATAAGCATGTACCATACATTGCTATGGTCGTTAAAAATTCTAACGATACCCTGTGCCGAATCGATATTGGTGAAAGAAACTAAAGTTGGTAAGAACATAATCGCTTGCGCAAATATGATAGGCATTACACCCGCACTGTTTACTTTAACAGGTAAAAATTGACGTGCACCACCCACTTGAGAACCACCAATGATTTGTTTGGCATAAGTAACAGGTATCTTACGAACCCCTTGTACAAGTACAATTAAACCCATGATGACAGTCACTAAAATAGCAATCTCAATTAAAAAGATCAATAAACCTCCACCACCTCTTTGGCTTTTAGAACCAAATTCTAATAAAATAGATTGTGGCAAACGTCCTAAGATACCTACCATGATGATGATAGAAGTACCATTGCCTAATCCTTTGTCTTGAATTTTTTCACCCAACCACATTACAAATAAAGTACCTGCAGTTAAAGTGATCACCGTAGACAACCAGAAATAAGCTTTGAAAGATGGAATTAGTGCATCAGCATAACCCGGACTATTTAAATAGGCTACGTAGGCACCTGCTTGGAAAACAGTTACAATAACAGTTAAATATCTAGTCCATTGATTAATTTTATTTCTTCCGCTTTCTCCTTCCTTTTGTACTTTTTGTAATTGAGGAACCAAGATGGTCATCAATTGCATAAAGATAGAAGCAGAAATATAAGGCATAATACCTAATGCTAAAACAGATGCTTGCGAAAATGCACCACCTGCAAACATGTCAAAAATACCTAATAAACCATTGCTCTTGCCTGCTTTTTGAGCAGCTTCGATAGCCAATGGATTGATACCAGGTAAGGTTATTTGAGCACCTATACGGTAAGTTAATACCAAGCCAAGAGTGACTAAAATTTTACTTTTCAAGTCCCCTATTGCCCAAATATTTTTTAAAGTATCTAATAATTTTTTCATCGGTAGTTAATTATTGCCCAAAAGCACTTTTTAATATCGAAAACAATTTAATTGCTTTTCGAATATACATAAAAATTGTTAGATAATTTCAATCGTACCACCAGCAGCAACAATGGCTTCTTGTGCCTTCTTGCTTGCAGCATTTACTCTGAAATTGATCTTAGTTTTCAACTCTCCGTTCGCCAACAATTTTACTAAGTCGGTGCGGGCGATCAAACTATTCATGTATAAATTTTCTGGAGTAATTTCTTTGAAACCATACTTCTCAATCAATTGGTCTAATTGACCTAGGTTGAATACAACGTATTCGATGCGATTGATGTTCTTAAATCCACGTTTTGGAACTCTACGTTGGATAGGCATTTGACCACCTTCGTGTGCCATTTTGCTCTTGTAACCTGCACGGCTTTGACCACCTTTGTTACCTTTTGTAGAAGTACCACCTTTACCAGATGCTTCTCCTCTACCAATTCTAATTGCTTTGTGAACCGAACCTTCTGCAGGTTTTAAATTGTGTAATTTCATTTT
>CAINEG010000268.1 GCA_903847655.1 uncultured Bacteroidota bacterium | reverse complement strand
GTTTCGAATTTTTTTAATAATTTTGAAAATATAAAATAAAAATAAAATGGCATATTCAGATAAAGTAATCGATCATTATTCTAATCCTAAAAATGTAGGCACATTAGATAAAGGTTCTAAGAGTGTAGGTACTGGTTTAGTAGGTGCACCAGAGTGCGGAGACGTAATGCGTTTGCAAATCCAAGTAGATGAAGCAACAGGAATTATTACCGATGCTAAGTTTAAAACATTTGGTTGTGGTTCTGCCATTGCCTCTTCTTCTTTGGCTACAGAGTGGTTGAAAGGAAAAACAATTGACGAAGCTGTTAAGATTGACAATATGGATTTAGTAGAGGAATTAAATTTGCCTCCAGTAAAAATACATTGCTCAGTATTGGCCGAAGATGCTATTAAAGCAGCCATCAATGATTTTCGTGTAAAAAACGGATTGGCTGAACTGGTATTTGAACAAAGCCACGTTTAATTTAGGTCTTCTATTTATAACCTATGAGTGAAGTAGCCCAAGAGAATTCAATTTATGTAAGTGCCAAGGCAAAGAACAAGGTATTGCAGTTAATGCAAGACGCAGGCGTTACGGGCGATGCTAGCTATTTTTTAAGAGTAGGGGTAGTAGGGGGTGGTTGTTCTGGTTTAAGCTATAAACTAGACTTTGACAATGAAATCAAGCCCATGGATCAAGTCTTTGAAGACAATGGGATAAAAATTGTGACCGATCTAAAAAGCTTTTTATACTTAGTGAATACGGAGTTAGAATTTTCAGATGGGTTGAATGGAAAAGGATTTTTCTTCAACAATCCCAATGCCAGCAGAAGTTGTGGCTGTGGAGACAGTTTTGCAGTATAGCCTAAACGCAACCAATCCTAAGATTTTTATAATATTGAATGCTCCGATAACTCGGGGCATTTTTTTTGTAGCTTTGACCCATGTGGGCAATAGGCAAAAAAGAATGGGCGCAATACTTTAGTGGCATCACTGGTTATTTAATCATTGGCTTTTATTTATTGATCAATGGGCTAGTATTGTTTGTGCTGCCCAACTACAATGTATTGGATTTTGGCTACGCTTCCTTACAAGTTTACTTTGACTTTGCCCCATGGTTTTTGATGTTCTTGATACCGGCCATCACCATGCATAGTTTCTCTGATGAATATAAATTAGGCACTTATGAAATCATCAGTAGTTTGCCTATTCGTCCATTGCAGTTGGTCTTAGGTAAATTTTTAGGTGCTTATTTAATTGTCTTAGTAGCCATTGCGCCGACACTTTTGTATGCAGTGGTCTTGGACAATTTAAGTGCGGTGGGTGGTTTGGATTGGGGGGCTACCTTTGGCGGCTATTTTGGTTTATTATTTTTAGCTGCCGCTTTTACGGCCATTGGCATTTATACCAGTAGCACCACTAAAAATAATTTAGTGGCCTTATTGTTTTCAATTTCGCTTTCTTTAATGCTATATAAAGGGTTTGATTGGATTAGCGGCTATGCTATATTTAAAAATGGATTTGATTTTTATCTTGCTCAATTAGGCTTTAGCAATCATTACAAATCTATGAGTAAGGGGGTATTGTCTTTTCAAGATAGCATCTATTTCATTTCAGTACTTGTACTTTTTACCCTGGGTTGTCTTGAGAACATTAAAGCAAAATTTAAATACCTTGCCATCCTTGTTTTTATTTTGTTTTTCAATTACCTCGCCTTTGTTTTTCCGCTGCAGTTGGACTTAACCAAAGAACATAGGTATACTTTAAGTAAGAGTTCATCGCAAATCATTCAGGGGGTGCAAAAACCTGTAAAAATTCACTTGTATTTGGGTGGCGACCTTCCTGCTTATTATAAAAAAATAGCACAAGCCACCTCTGTTTTATTGGAATCCCTGCATCAAATGAATCCTAAGTACATTCAATGGCAGCTAGAACTGCCTAGTCAAATGTATAAGGATACGGCCTTGTATCAATTCTACGATAGCTTATCAAAATTAGGCATCCCCATTCAAAGGTTGCAAGAACAAAATGTTAGTTCGGATAAAAGAGTAGATCAATTATTAATACCAGGGGCACTCGTAGAGGTAGAAGGTCAAAAACCAATGGCGATAGATTTAAGGAGTAGTAAAAAGTTTTTCAAGCCTTATAATATTATCAAAGACATTCCAGAAGAAGATCTAGAAGCCAGTACCAATGCAGCAGAAGCTTTGTTAGAATATAAATTTACACAAGCCATTTATTTATTGAATAGAATTCAAGTACCCACCATCGCTTATCTTATTGGCAATGGAGAACCTACTAATTTAACAGTGAATGATTTAGGAGAGTCTATTCGACATCAATACAATCTGGTCGTATTTGATTTAAAAAAAGGGTACCCAGATGCCCAAAAAATAAAAACTATTTTAATTGTTAAGCCAACCAATCCATTTACTGAATTAGATAAATTAAAATTGGATCAATATCTAATGTCTGGAGGAAACATCCTATGGGCGGTAGATAAATTGTATGCAGAGTATGATAGTCTGCAAAAAACAGACGGCAGCTATCTGGCCTATGACCGTGGCCTTGGCTTAGATGATTTGTTTTTCAAGTATGGTATTCGAATGAACAGTAATTTGGTACAAGATTTAAACTGTGCTAAACTGCCCATGGTGGTAGGCAAGCAAGCAGATGGCAGTCCCATCATTCAGCGTATTCCATGGCCTTATTATCCTTTTCTATTAGGAGAGGATCGTCATCCATTAGTACAAAACTTAGACCGAGTGTTGTCTTTATTCCCTTCAAGTATAGATACTTTAGTTAGTGCAAGTATTAAAAAAACAATTTTACTGAGTACTGATTCCAATACTAGAATTATAGCAAGCCCCAACTTGGTTTCCTTGAACAGTGTAAAAGAAGAGGCAGATATGGCTAGTTTTAACCAAGCTCATTTGCCCATTGCGGTATTATTGGAAGGAAAGTTTAGTTCCATCTATGCCAATAGAATTCCAACTGCAGTCAAAGACAGTATTTTAAAAATAACCGGCCAGGTTTATCAAGCATCGGGTAGCGTCAATGCGAAGCAAATAGTCATCGCTGATGCAGATATTTTTACCAATCAGGTGGATAAAACCAGGGGGGCAATGCCCATGGGCATGATTCCATTTGAGGACTATCAATTTGCCAATCATGATTTTTACATGAATAGTATCGCTTATTTGAATGAGCCTATGGGGTTATTGGAAAGTAGAAACAAATTTGTGATTTTACGTTTGCTGAATAAACAAAAAGTACTAGAAAATAGGCTATTTTGGCAAATAGCCATCATAGCTAGTCCTCTTATCTTACTGGTGATTGGATTTCTAGTTTGGGCCGCCTATCGAAAACGTCGATTTGCAATCTAGGGGCGGATGTATTAACTTTATCCTATGACAACAGATCAATTGGTATACCTTGTTTTTAGCTGTGTGATTTTAATTGCATTGGTAATTGACTTAGGTTTTTTAAGTAAAAAAAACAGTATCATTTCAATCGGACAAGCCTTACGTCAAACTTTTTTTTGGGTCATGTTGGCCTTTGCTTTTTTTATTTTTATGTGGGTAGAAGAAGGTCAAAAATTAGCACTTGAGTATTTAAGTGGCTATTTAATGGAATGGAGTTTGAGTATTGACAATATTTTTGTGTTCATTCTAATTTTTAGTGCGTTTAATGTAAAAGAAAAATACATCCCACGTGTACTATTAATTGGAATTTTGACTGCCATTTTATTACGTGTACTATTTATTACAGTAGGGGTAGCGCTGGTGGCAAAATTTGCATGGATCTTGTACATCTTTGGAGCATTCTTATTGTATACTGGTTATAAAATGTTTATTGCTGGAGAAGAGTCTGAATTTGATCCCGAAAAATCAAAAGTATATTTATTATTGAAAAAATACTTACCCATTGGCCATACCGATGGGGAGGGTAAATTTGTCATAAGAGACCATAACAACAAGCCTTTGTATACCAGTTTATTCGTGGTGGTGGTTTTGCTCGCCGGGATAGATTTGGTTTTTGCATTAGATTCAATCCCAGCAGTAATGGGTATTTCCAGAAGTAGTTTGGTCATTTATACCTCTAATATTTTTGCCATCCTAGGCTTGCGCTCTTTGTTCTTTTTATTGAGAGGGGCAGTGAATCAATTTGAGCATCTTCAACAAGGCATTGCCATTGTACTCATTTTTATTGGTGCAAAAATGTTAGGCGAACATTACATCAATGAATGGTTGGATAAAAATACCCAAGTACTTATTTCCTTGATATTTATTATATTTTGTATTACTGGGTCCATTTTGTATTCCATTTTTACTGCCAAGCAAAAATTAGCCAAAGCAACTAAGCAATAAACATAAGCCTCGCCATTTTTGCAAAACACTGTCAAACATATTGCCCAAAATATTGCCGCTCGCTTTGTTTTAGTTAAAGCGTCGACTATTGAGCATTTATTGATTGATAGTCGAAGACTTATTTTTCCTGAAACTAGTTTGTTTTTTTCCTTGAAAACGGCCCATCAGAATGGGCATGATTACATAGCAGACCTAGTACAAAGGGGCGTTAATAATTTTGTAGTGGACACCAATTTTGACGCTTCCAAATTTCCAACAGCCAATTTTATTTTTGTCGATAATGTCTATCAGGCTTTGCAAAAAATTGCCAAACAACACAGGGCATTGTATGCATATCCAGTCATTGGCATTACGGGCAGCAATGGTAAAACTATGGTCAAAGAATGGCTGTCTCAATTATTGGCTAACCATTATAACATTGTAAAAAGCCCCAGAAGTTACAATTCACAAATTGGCGTGCCATTGAGCGTTTGGGGCATGACTGATGCACATAATTTAGCCATTTTCGAAGCAGGTATTTCTATCAAAGGGGAAATGCAAATCTTAAAAGAAATTATCGAACCTACCATTGGTATTTTTACCAATTTAGGCACAGCACATCAGGAAGGCTTTGCCAACGAGGAAGAGAAATTAAAGGAAAAGTGGATTTTTTTTAAAGATGTTAAAACCATTATTGCACCTTACGCTATCTTGGATAAACTAAGTATCAATAAAGCACAGCAAATAATCAGCTGGGGGGAGGATGCAAATGCTAGTTTGTACATCGTCTCCACAACCCTGCAAAAAAACGGGGTTTTGCTCCAAGCCATTTATGGCGGAGCTACTAAACAATTAAACCTTCCATTTACAGACAAAGCCTCCATTGAGAATGTCATTAGCTGTTGGGCTACTTTATTGTTTTTAGCCATCCCTGATAATACCATTCAAGCAGAGGTATTACAATTAAAGCATTTAGAAATGCGCATGCAAATCAAAAAAGGAGTGCAGCAATGTTATTTATTGAATGATAGCTATAGCAATGATTTGTCTTCTATGGCCTTAGCCTTGGACTATGCCAAACAACAGGCAGGTTTGTTGCCCATCACCTTGGTGGTATCAGACTTTGTGCAGTCCAATGAGCAGCAGTACCAAAAAGCGGCAGCGCTTTTTAATGCTTATCCTGTAAAAAAAATAATCACCATTGGAATGCAATGGACATTGTTTCTGAAAAAAAATGCGCATTTATTTTCCGCAATACCCTCCATTCAATCCTACCAAACCACGCATCAATTTTTGACCTCCTTGGATACTACTTTATTCAAAGAAGAATTTATTTTATTAAAGGGAGCAAGAATTTTTGAGTTTGAAAAAATAAATGCCGCTTTACAATTCCAAACACATCAAACTCAATTAGAGGTGAACCTATCTGCCTTGGTGCATAATTTTAAAGCCATAAAAAATAAAATTGGTCCGGAAGTGAAAATCATGGCCATGGTGAAAGCCTTTGGGTATGGCACAGGTAGTACCGAAATTGCAAGAGTACTGCAATTTCATCATGTAGATTATTTAGCAGTAGCCTATGCAGATGAAGGAGTGGAACTCAGAAAAGCGGGCATTCATCTACCTATCATGGTCATGAATGTAGACCTTGCTGTTTTTGATACACTAGTTCAATACCACTTAGAGCCTGAAATTTTTTCTCTTGAATTATTGGAACAGTTTGCTGCCTTTGTTAAACAACAAGCCATTCCTAATTTTCCCATTCATCTTAAATTGAATACGGGCATGAATCGTTTGGGTTTTGATGAAGCTGAAATAAAATCAATTGGTGCAATGCTAAAAAAAGAGCATTGGTTAAAAGTGCAATCTATTTTTAGTCATTTAAGTGCCAGTGGGTTGGAACAATTCAAAATTTTTACCGAAACACAGTTGACAAAATTTAATACATGGGCAGCTGCCATCGAAAATGATTTGGGTTATTCTGCCATCAAACATATTTCTAATTCAGGGGCTATTTTAGATCATGCTAAATATCATTTGAACATGGTTCGCTTGGGCATTGGCATGTTTGGTATTCCTAAGATAGAAGGGGTTTTTGAAAACGTATTACAGTTGCATACCACTATTTCCCAATTAAGAAAGCTGGCCCCCTCTGAAACAGTGGGGTACAACCGTTCGGGTGTGTTGGATAAAGAGACCATCGTGGCCACTGTTAGGTTGGGTTATGCAGATGGATACAATAGAAAACTGGGTAATGGAAAGGCGGCCATGTGGGTGAATGGTGCAAGGGCAGCAATTATTGGCTCCATTTGCATGGACATGACCATGATTGATGTGACTGGGATTCCCAATGTGAAAGTAGGCGATCAGGTTGAAGTTTTTGGGCCTAATCTTCCTATTGAAGCATTGGCCGCTTGGGCTGATACCATACCTTATGAAATATTAACTTCCATTGGACAAAGAGTAAAACGGGTCTATATTCAAGACTAACTTATCTTTGTCCTCAATTATATATAATCTATGAACGGAAAAAAAGTAGCAGTATTTATTGCTTTGATTATTTTTATTGATCAAGCCATTAAATTTTATATCAAACTTCATTACTTTATTGGCGAAGAACATACCCTAATTGGGGAATGGGCAAGATTGCATTTTGTAGAAAATGAAGGCATGGCTTGGGGGTTGAAGTTTGGAGGTGGATTTGGAAAAATTATTTTAACCTTATTTAGATTGGTAGCAGTGATCTGGGGCGTTTTCTTAATCAAAGGTTTTATCGAACAGAAATACCATAAAGGATTTATCATTTGTGCAGCCTTAATTTTCGCAGGCGCAGTGGGCAACTTGATAGATAGTTTATTTTATGGAATGATCTTTGACGCCAGCTATCCATATACTACTATGGTGGCGCACTTATTTCCAAGAACTGGAGGCTATGCACCCTTTTTGCATGGCAAAGTGGTGGATATGTTTTATTTCCCCATTATCAGGGAGGGGCATTTTCCAAAATGGTTCCCTATTTGGGGTGGCGAGGAATTTGAGTTTTTCCGTCCTGTTTTCAATTTTGCTGATGCAGCAATAAGCACAGGGGTGATCGCACTCTTTGTCTTCCAAAAGAAGTTTTTTAAGGAACCCACACAGGCGCTAGCCAAAGAGGTGGAGGATGCAGCCAATTAAGCAAGTAGCAGGCTAAATTCCTAAAAAATGGGCTGGCCTTTTTTAGCAGCTTATTCGTACCTTCGAGCCCTAAAAATGAGCTAGGACAAGCGTTTTATGAATAAGAAATACCCCGAATTAAATGGACTAAATCTGCCCGCTATTGAAGCAGAGATTTTAGCTGCCTGGAAATCAGAACAAGCTTTTGAACAATCTGTTTCATTAAGAGAAGGTAAAAAGCCTTTTGTATTTTATGAAGGTCCCCCTAGCGCCAATGGAATGCCGGGAATCCATCATGTTATTTCAAGAACTTTAAAAGACATGGTTTGTAGATATAAAACCATGCAAGGATTTCAAGTAAAAAGAAAGGGTGGTTGGGATACCCATGGTTTACCAGTAGAGTTGGGGGTTGAAAAAGAATTGGGCATTACCAAAGAAGACATTGGCAAAAAAATAAGTGTAGAAGACTACAATCAAAAATGTAGAGAAGCAGTACTTCGTTATAAAAAAGAATGGGATGATATTACCAATAAGATGGGTTATTGGGTGGATTTAAATAATCCTTATATCACTTTTGAAAATAATTATATTGAAACGCTTTGGTGGATATTAAGTACCCTTTACAAAAAAGGGTACTTATATCAAAGTGTAAGTATACAACCTTATTCACCTGCGGCAGGTACAGGATTAAGTTCACATGAATTAAATCAGCCAGGTACTTACAAAGATGTAAAAGACACTTCTGCGGTGGCGATGTTTAAGGCAGTAGAAAATGCAGACAGTCAATTTTTATTTGATGCAGTTAAAACAGCGCAGGTAAAATCAGCGGAGGTATTTTATATGGCTTGGACCACCACGCCCTGGACCCTGCCCTCTAACTTAGGACTTACAGTAGGTCCCCATATTGAATATGTTTTAGTAGCCACCTATAACCCTTATACAGCTATACCTGTGAATGTGGTATTGGCCAAAGCATTACTTGGAAAATATTTCAAAGAAGAAGGAGAGGCACTAGAAAGTTTTGCAGAAGGTGATAAAATTGTTCCTTGGAAAATAATTGCTACCTGCAAAGGAAGCGATTTAAATGGACTGCGTTACGAGCAGCTAATGCCCTTTGAAGCCAATGATCCAAAAACATTTGAAGGAGATCCTTTTAAAATAGTAATAGGTGACTTTGTAACTACAGAAGATGGAACAGGTATCGTGCATACTGCTCCTGCTTTTGGTGCAGACGATTATAAAGTAGGGCAAAAAAATAATTTAGGTATTATTACCCTGGTAGATAGAGCAGGAAAATTTGTGGAAGGCGTGGGAGAATTTAGCGGCAGATATGTAAAGAATTACAAAGACGAAAAAGATTACCAGGATGTGAATGTGGATATTGCTGTTAAATTAAAAAAAGAAAACAGGGCCTTTAAGGTAGAAAAATACGAGCACAGTTATCCGCATTGCTGGAGAACTGATAAACCAATTTTATATTATCCATTGGACGCATGGTTTATCAAAACCACCGCTGTTAAAGATAGAATGGTAGAATTAAATAAAACCATCAATTGGAAGCCCAAAAGCACTGGTGAAGGGCGTTTTGGCAATTGGTTAGAGAATATGGTGGATTGGAATTTGTCTAGAAGTAGGTATTGGGGAACCCCGCTTCCTATTTGGAGAACAGAAGATGGTAGCGAAGAAATTTGTATAGGATCGATAGAGGAATTAACAAAGGCTTATACGGCTGCAAAAGATAAAGGATTCAACAAAGAAGTGAATTTAAAAATTGTTGATGGCAAATTAGAGGTGGATTTACATAAACCCTTTGTGGATCAAATTGAATTAGTAAGTGCCTCAGGACAACCCATGAAACGTGTGGCTGATTTAGTAGATGTATGGTTTGACTCTGGCGCCATGCCTTATGCACAGTGGCATTATCCTTTTGAAAATAAAGATTTAATTGACAAGGGAGAAGCTTTCCCAGCTGATTTTATTTGCGAGGGCGTAGATCAAACACGTGGTTGGTTCTATACATTACATACCTTGGGCGTATTGCTTTTTGATAGTGTGGCATACAAGGCGGTGATGAGCAATGGACTAGTCTTGGATAAGAATGGCAATAAGATGAGCAAGCGACTAGGCAATGTGGTCAATCCATTTGAAACCATTGAAAAATATGGCGCTGATGCAACGCGTTGGTATTTAGTAACCAATGCTTCACCTTGGGACAATTTAAAATTTGATTTAGCAGGCATTCAAGAAGTGCAAAGAAAATTCTTTGGCACTTTATACAATACCTATCAATTTTTTGTTTTGTATGCCAATGTAGATAATTTTCATTTTGAACAAGCACCTATTCCACTTGCAGAAAGACCAGAAATTGATCGTTGGATTATTTCCTCTTTACATAGCTTGATTCAAACAGTGACGAATGCTATGGATGATTTTGAGCCCACCACTGCAGGCAGGGCCATTGAAACTTTTGTAGATGAACATTTAAGTAATTGGTATGTAAGATTGTGTCGCAGACGTTTTTGGAAAGGTACTTATACCCAAGATAAAATTGCAGCTTATCAAACCTTATATGAGTGCATTGAAACCATTACAAAATTAATGGCTCCTATTGCGCCATTTTTCTGTGATCAAATTTTCAGAAATTTAAATGCTGCTACTCAAAAACATAATTATAGTTCTATTCATCATGCTCCTTTTCCTATTGCAGACAAATCTCAAATAGATACAGCTTTGGAAAGTAGAATGCAGATGGCACAGGATATTTGTTCTCTGGTTTTATCTATTCGTAAAAAAGTGAATATCAAAGTGCGTCAGCCTTTGCAAAAAATATTAATTCCTGTTTTAGATCCAGCCACAAAAACGGATATTGAATTAATGGAAGAATTAATACTTGCCGAGGTAAACGTTAAAGAAATTAATTATATAACTGAGACTGAGGGGGTGATTAGCAAAAAGGTAAAAGCCAATTTCAAATTATTGGGTGCGAAGTTGGGTACTAAAATGAAACAAGCTTCAGCGGTGATTGCCAATTTGACCCAGGCGCAAATTACTAGCTTAGAAAAAGAAGGGGCCTTGCCTTTGGACATTGAAGGAGAGACTATTCAGTTGCTAATCAATGAGGTAGATATTATAGCAGAAGATATACCTGGATGGAGTGT
>CAINEG010000267.1 GCA_903847655.1 uncultured Bacteroidota bacterium | reverse complement strand
TGCTCTACCAACTGAGCTATTCCGGCAAGACATGAAAGAACTATCCCAAATTTTGGGATGGCAAAGGTAATGGAATTCTTTATTTATCAAAATTTTAGAGCAGTTTTTATCCCAAAATCAAGGTAAAAATCAAAATAAGTTCCAATAATAGCCGCTAATTTGTAAAAAGGCAGAAAACTTGGAATAAAAAATGCCCATTGTCAATTTAATTTTAACAATGGGCACCTATTTGAAACTTTTATAAAACTTATGCTGCGTTACGCGCTTTTTTCTTTTTAAGTTGATTGGTGATGGAATCAAAAGCCTGGTCGAAGGAGGTTTGAAAAGATTTAGCGGTGGCTTTTACAAAACAATCCTGTTTGGGGATATGAATTTTAATCTCTACCACTTTGTCTTTGATGGCATGTGCCATACTTTCAAATTTTAAATACACTTCTATCTTGGTTATTCGATCATGAAAGGTGACTAACTTGTCCAATTTTTTTTGTACAAATTCTAATAATTTTTGGTCTGCATCAAAATGCACCGTCTGAATGCTGATGTTCATAAAATAGATTTTAAAAGATGAGAAAATAAAGAACTAAACAAGTAATGCGTTCCATCTTACCTGCACTAGTAAGTTACCACAATTTTGAAAAAAATACAAGAATAAAAATGATTTAAGAAAACTTTATGAATAGGTATGATACCTATCATATTTTGAATACGCTAAGAATGATTAAGTCTAGGCTTTGGGATGTGCTTTTGAAAATACTTCCTTCAATTTCTCAATGGTATTATGGGTGTATACCTGCGTGGCAGCCAAGCTGCTATGACCTAGCAATTCCTTTACTGCATTCAAATCGGCGCCATTGTTCATCAAATGTGTGGCGAAACTATGCCTCAATACGTGTGGGCTTTTCTTTTGCAAAGTGGTTACTTGCGATAAATAAAATTTAACAAAAGTATACACCGCTTTAGGCTGCAGGGCCTTTCCATTTTCATTCACAAATAAATGAGCATTGCCATTGGCTGCTGCTGGTTTTTGAGCAATGTATTTTTTTAATTCCAAGGCCAATTCAGGACTCAATGGTAAAATTCTTTCTTTATTACCCTTGCCCAATACTTTGATGATTTTTTTAGAAAGGTCTACCTGATTTTCTTTGCATTGAATCAATTCACTCAAACGCATGCCTGTTGCATAAAAAAGTTGTATGACCATTTTTTCGGTGTACCCCTTCCACCCTTCTGCAAAGGATAAATTTAAAAACAATTGTTCCATATCATTTTCTGCAATAAAGCTGGGCAATCTTTTGCTGATTTTTGGACTAATCACAGTTTCCATAGGGCTTTTGACTAAATGCCCTTGTTGGATTTGATATTTATAAAAAGATTTTAAAGAAGATATTTTTCGGTTCAATGTTTTGCCCGTCAATTCCTCTTCTTTCATAGAAGCCAACCAAGAACGGACCATGGTGCCTGTAATAGCGGTATAATCCATGCCATCGTATTGGATAGCGATAAAATCAAAGAATTGAATCAGGTCATTGGAATAGGCCGTGATGGTATGCACAGAATAACGCTTTTCAAATTGGAGGTAGGCCAAAAAAGCATTCAGCGGTATATGACGGGTTTGAAAGGACATTGCCAATTAAAGATAAGACATGTAGAGGGAATCTAAAAGACGCAGAAAAAACAAAAAGCCCAGGCTAGGTATTACCTAGCTTGGGCTTTAATATCATTAGAGAAAAACGAAGGACTATCCCTCTATTTTTCCGCTGAAAATTTGTTGCTTATAAACCGCTTTCAACACTTCGAAACGACGTTTTACGGATGGTTTCACAAATGCTTGACGAGAACGTAAGTTGATCAAAGTTTTACTTTTTTCAAACTTCTTTTTGTACTTTTTTAACGCTTTGTCAATGTTTTCGCAGTCTTTTGAATCAATTATTAACATAATATATATACCTCCTCAGGTGTTTTTAAAAATAAAATTGGAACGCAAAGATAGGATTCCTTTTGAAAATACCAAATTTACTAGAGGTTTTTATCATCAATTCCCCTTCCTTTCAAGGCCCCAGAGATGGCTTGATCCATGACTCTTTCGGCAAAAGGCCTGGTAAGGTCGTTCAATTCCTCTGTTTTGGTCTGAATTAGGTTCTTATCCTCCATTGTAATAGCTAATTGCAAAGCTTGCATGGCATTGGCGGTAGCAGTCATTTCGTCTTTAGACAATAAGCCAGCATTCTTTATCATGAACTTTTCTGTCACAGCAAGCATTTGCTCGGCTTCTGTGCTGGCTTCCACCAATGCCCTTGTAGCGATATCGGCCTTTGCATTGGTAATGCTTTCCATTAATCTCTGTTCTACTTCTTCGTCGGTTAATCCATATTGAGGTTTAATGTCTATGCTTTGAGTGACCCCACTTCTCAATTCCTTAGCACTCACTTGTAATATACCATCTGCATTGATTAAAAAACTTACCTCCACTTTGGGAAGACCTGCTGGCATGGAAGGAATCCCCGATAAAGTAAAGGCACCTAAATTTCGATTGTCTTTTACTAAATCTCTTTCGCCTTGATATACGGCAATATTAATTCCAGATTGCGCATCTTTTTGTGTGGTGTATTGTCTTGAAGCCTTGGTAGGTATTTTTGAATTACGCGGAAGTAATACATCCATCAATCCACCCATGGTTTCAATACCTAGGCTTAATGGAGTAATGTCCAATAACAACATATTCTGATTGTTGCCCGCTAATATATCCGCTTGCACTGCTGCGCCTAAGGCTACTACTTCATCTGGATTCACAGAATCATTCACTAATTGATTAAAAAAAGTAGCTACTGTTTTTTTAACAAGTGGCACACGTGTACTTCCTCCCACCATTAATACCGTATTGATCTGTGAAATATTTAAGCCTGCATCTTTCATCGCCAATTGGCAACAATCCATTGTTTTTTCTACAATGGGGGCAATTAAATTTTCAAATACTTCTTTGGTGATGGAAATTTTTTCTCCTGCAAATTCCGTTTCAAAAGTATCGGCATTAGATAAAACTATTTTAGCTTTTTCTGCAGCCAATCTTAATTGTTGTTTTAAAATTTTATGGTCTTCTAAATCTGCCACCCCCATTTGTTTCATCCAATATTCTATAATAGCTCTGTCTAAATCATCTCCACCTAAATAAGTATCTCCATTGGTACTTAATACTTCAAAGATGCCATTAGAAATTTTTAAAATAGAAATATCAAAAGTGCCGCCGCCCAAATCATAGACTGCGATTGTTTTTTCTTCTGTTGGATCCATTCCTAAACCATAAGCCAAACTTGCTGCAGTGGGTTCGTTGATGATGCGCAGCACATCTAGTCCTGCTAGCTTTCCTGCATCGCGGGTGGCTTGACGTTGGGTATCATTAAAATAGGCAGGCACCGTTATCACTGCCTTGGTGACAGGTGTTTTTAAAATATGTTCGGCACGTTTTTTTAATTCAACCAATATATAAGAAGATAAATCGATGGGCGAATAAAAAGTGTTGCCCACTTGTACTTTTACTAAACTGTCTCTGTTATCATCTATTATTTTATAAGCAAAAAAATCTTGATGCGCTCTGATGTCATTGTGACTTTTCCCCATCAAACGTTTGGCACTAAATATGGTATTTTGTGGATCTGTTTCTAAATAAGGTTTCGCATTTGCTCCCACTTCTACATTTCCATATGCATCAAAATGTACCACGCTGGGTACAATGCTACTACCATCAAATTCTTTTAATGCGGTAGGCAATTTAGTATCAGGATGGATGATGGCCACCAAACTATTGGTGGTACCTAAGTCGATACCTACAATAATCTCTGCTTGTTGCAAACTCCCTGTAGCTATATTAATACCAATCTTGGCCATTTAAAAAATTTTACAAATGTACAATGCCAACCAATTTTAAACTTATGATTTGAGGAAAGATTTAAAACGCTTCTTATACAGCTGGATTTGCTGTGTACACTAATTTGGTTTTAGAAAAAGTATCATGTAAAGGTTGGCCATTCCATGCCAAACCAAACATGGAAACAATGGTCGTTCTTAGGGTGGCTCTTATAAAAAATTGAAAGATATTGGGCCTACCTCCTTTTTCCGAAACCACTTTGGTCCCAGTTAACCATTTAGCGGGGGTACGCAAAAAAATAAATTCAAATAAAAATACATATACCCACATGCTGCCAAAAAAGAAGGGACCAAAGCGAATGGGGGTAAAGTTCCAATACATAACATAAAAATTCCACCATCCATAGACCAAATAGGCAATTAGAGTAATCAATAAGGTATCTACTAAAAAGTGTAAAATTCTGGTTCCGTCGCCAATTGTGGGAGTTGTTGGGTTCATGATGCGAAATTATTGCATTTTAGTAGTTATTTTTGCCTAAAGTATTTAGAATATGACTTTAATACAAGAATTACGCTGGAGAGGAATGATTCAAGACATTATGCCGGGTACGGAGGAATTGTTTGAAAAAGAACAAGTGTCTGGCTATATTGGCTTTGACCCTACTTCGGATAGTTTACATATTGGAAGCTTAGTGCCTATATTATTGTTGATGCATTTACAAAGAGCAGGACACAAACCTGTGGCCTTGGTAGGTGGTGCCACAGGCATGGTGGGCGACCCTAGTGGAAAAAGTGAAGAGCGTAATTTACTAAGTGAAGAAACTTTACAATTTAATTTAGCAGGTGTTCAAAAACAATTGGCCCATTTTTTAAATTTTGATCCTAGTCTTCCGAATGCCGCCGAAATGGTGAACAACTACGATTGGTTTAAGAATTTTAATTTCTTAGATTTTATAAGAGAGGTAGGCAAGCATATTACAGTGAACTATATGATGGCCAAGGATAGTGTAAAAAAAAGAATTGAAGGAGATACTGGTATGAGCTTTACTGAATTTACTTATCAATTGGTACAGGGCTATGATTTTTACTGGTTGTATAAAAATAAAAACTGTAAAGTACAAATGGGTGGCAGTGACCAATGGGGCAATATTACTACCGGCACTGAATTAATAAGAAGAAAAATGGGTGGTGAAGCTTTTGCTTTTACCTGCCCATTAATCACCAAGACAGATGGCGGCAAGTTTGGTAAAACAGAAAAAGGAAATATTTGGTTGGATGCGAACAAAACTTCTCCTTATCAGTTTTATCAGTTCTGGTTAAATGCAAGCGATGAAGACGCAAAAAAATGGATTAAGATATTTACACTACTACCCTTCGCCACCATTGATCAATTAATTGCCGACCACGAACTAGCGCCACAAGAAAGAATTTTACAAAAAAACTTAGCAGCTGAATTAACCAAATTAGTGCACAGTGAAGAAGATTTAAATTTTGCTATTCGTGCTACTGAAATTTTATTTGGAAACGCTACTACTGAAGTATTACAGTCTTTAAACGAAACGCAGTTATTACAAGTAATGGAAGGCGTGCCTACCGTGAATGTAACACTTGCGCAACTTACAGAAGGCTATGACTTAGTAAGCTTACTTGCAGACACTCAAATATTCCCAAGCAAAGGCGAGGCCCGTAAAATGTGGCAGAGCGGCGGTATTGGTATTAATAAAGAAAAAATTGGTACCGATTTTACCAATGT
>CAINEG010000266.1 GCA_903847655.1 uncultured Bacteroidota bacterium | reverse complement strand
CAGCGCCTTGATAGACGAGGATGAAGACGATAGAAAACCAGTGGCACCAAGTATTAAGCCTGGCTTAAATAGTTTTGAATGGGATTTAAAATATCCGGGTGCTACTTATTTTAAAGGAATGATTTTCTGGAGTGCACCCGTATATACAGGCCCAGTGGCGGTTCCAGGCAACTATCAAGTACGCATGACTGCTGGTGGAAAATCTGTAACAGCAGCTTTTGAAATCAAACTAGATCCAAGAGCCAGCGATGTCAGCATTGCGGATATGGAAGAAAAATTCAAGCTATCTATTCAAATAAGAGATGAGGTAACCAAGGCCAATGATGCCGTGATAAAAATTAGAGCGCTCAAAGAAAAATTGAAATTAGAATTGAATACTGCAAAGCCAAAAAGAAGCAATGAAATAAATAAATTTATACAAGAAATTTCTGCTATAGAAGAAAATTTATATCAAGTGAAAAATCAAAGTTCACAAGACCCATTAAATTTTCCTATCAAATTAAACAATAAATTGGCTGCCTTAATGCGTGTGGTGGAATCGGGAGATTACAAACCAACCGCAGGTTCCTACAAAGTGTTTGCAGAATTAAAAGCAGAATTAGCCACAGAACTAAACCATTTAGACAAGTTGTTAATTCCTACAAAAGGATAATCAATTGGGTAAGACAATATTTATTCGAAAATAAGGGTGCCAAATTTTTCATAATCATGGAAATTTAATCTGGTGGGCTGCCAGGTCCAAAAATTATTTCCTTGATCATAATCAATCCTGTAAAAATTGGCACGCCATTTCATGCCTGAAACAGGTGGAACATTTTGTAAAGGCTTTAATAAAGTATAAGGAATAAAAAACTCTGCAGTCCATGACTGTACTTGGTTTCCTTGTTTTTGAATAGAAGTAGCATGCCTTGTTTTACGCTCCTTTTCATAATGCCATGGACGCCATCCTAAAAATTTACCCTTGTAATTGGGTACTAGGATTGGCAGTTCATAATTGGTGGGAGACAACTCATATTCAAAATAAATAACTGATTTCTCCTCCGGCCAAAAAAATGCTTCTACTACATCTTCATTGTATAAATCTTCAAAATCTTCTTTTAAGGTGGAGGTAATTTTTGCATCTTCAGAAACATACAAACAATAAATACCCGAATCAGAATATAAAATTTTAAACTTTGAATGATAGTTGACAGTTCCTGGTTCTTTTTTATTCAAGGCTACAAATTCGGTACTGTTCCAATTGGCGGCATCTCCCTGGCCACTAAGCACAAAATCTTTTGTTTTTTTCACCAATAAGGAACTGTTCTTATTGTTTTGTGCATTTAGGCTAGAACAATAAAATAATAATAAAGCGATGCACCAACTGAAATTTATTTTTTTTGACATCATGAATTGTTTGAGGGTAGGTTTTATTTTTTAAGCATGGGAAACAATCTAATAATTTCTGCTTCATTAGGTTGTGCGCCGTATTCACAAATTTCAAAAGCTTCTGCATGTCTTGCCTTGGCTGCCTTGGCTGCACCATACCATTTTACCATCGCTGCTCTAATATTGACTTTCATTGGACGATCATAAATTTTCATCATCCATTGCAAGCGTTCTTCTTTGCCAGCTGGCACGTCTTTTTCATATCTTCCAATCCAAGGCATCCACTCATAAAATTGGGAAACATGCGCATCAAAGGCAGAAATCTTTTTTGCATAAGTAGTGCTAATATCTACTACGATATCTGGTCTAAAAGGATTGGGTCTTTGAAAATGATCTTGGGCATATAAAAATACAGGTGTTTTTCTAAGTGCTGGTGCATCTGGGGCTACATTCGGTACTTCCACCATATAGGCCGCATCTTGGACTAAGACGCCGGTGTATCGGTGGTCAGGATGATAATCATTAGGCCTTGGTGCAATTACTACATCGGCATTCCATTCTCTAATTTTTTTGATGATTTGCAATCTCACTTCTAAGGTGGGTAGTAAAGCGCCATCATGATTATCAAGCACATCATAAGTAACACCCAATCTTTTAGCTACCTCCTGCGTTTCGGCATACCTGCGCGCGGCCAATTCTTTTCCTTTCATCGTTTGATGTCCTGCATCACCATTGGTGACTGCTACAAATTTTACGTCATGACCCATACTTGCTAATAGTGCAGCAGTACCGCCCGCTTCGTTGTCACAATCGTCTGGATGTGCGCCAATTACAATGATTCTACTTTTTTCATTGATGACTTGTGCTATCGATTTTACACCAAAGAAGAGGAAGCAAAGACTCAAAGAGAGCGCCATTTTTAAATAATTTTTCATTGTAAATTTTTTAAGTAATGAATTGGATGGTTCAGTAGCTGAATTTAAACAATTCTTTGATGCGAACCTTGGTTTTTAGTAACTTCATTACCTATTTAATTATATTTATTTAAGTCCTATTTATGAAAGTAGCTTTAAAGATTTGTGTTTTAGTTTGTTGCCCCTTAATCTTGTTTGCACAAAAAAAGCAAATTAAAAAAAAGACCACTAGTACTTCAATCAATTCAGTTTCAGCGCCCTCTATTCAAGCACCCCTTAAACTTTGGTATGCCAATCCGGCTCAATATTTTGAAGAAGCATTGGTATTAGGCAATGGTCGTCAAGGGGCCACTGTATTTGGCGGCATTGCTACAGATAAAATATATTTAAATGACCTTACGCTATGGTCGGGCGAACCAGTCAATGCCAATATGAATCCGCAGGCCTATAAAAATTTACCAGGGGTAAGAAAAGCATTGCAGGAAAAAAATTATAAAAAAGCAGGAGAGTTGATCAAAAAAATTCAAGGCAAATTTTCAGAATCTTATGCGCCCTTAGGCACTTTGTATTTAGAATTGAATGATGATCCTTATATCACAGATTATTACAGAGAATTAGACCTAGATAACGCTATTGCAAAAGTGAAGACTACTTCTAACAATAATGTAATAGAAAGAGAATATTTAGTTTCAAATCCAGATAAAATATTTGCCATTCATTTAACCAGTAAAAAAGTAGGTGCACTTGGCTTTACTGTTTATTTTCAATCGCTCTTGCAACACATTACTAGTAATACCAACAATACCATTCAAATCAATGGAATAGCCCCAGTTAAAGCAGATCCAAGCTATGTGCAAAAAACCCGCAATGCGGTAATGTTTGATAGCAAAAGAGGTACTCGATTTACGGCCAATCTACAAATTCAATCTGCCACAGGTGAAATTACAAAAACCGATTCTTCCTTAAGTTTAGCGGGTGCCACAGAAGCTACCATTTATGTTTCCATGGCTACTAGCTTCAATGGATATGATAAAGATCCTGCCACCAAAGGGCTTAACAATATTACTCTTGCTGAAACACAAATGAATCATGCCAAACAAACGGGTTGGACTGAAATTAAAAAACAACACATTAAAGATTATCAAAATTATTTTAAACGTGTTGAATTAAAATTGTCTGATAAAGATTTAGTGAACCTACCCACCGATGAGCGTTTGAAACGTTATGCGAAAGGCGAACTAGATCCTTATTTAGAAACATTGTATTTTCAGTACGGCCGATATTTATTAATTGCAAGTTCGCGTACTCCTGGCGTCCCAGCTAATTTACAAGGCTTGTGGAATCCTTATATTCAACCACCTTGGTCAAGTAATTATACCATCAATATTAATGCAGAAGAAAATTACTGGTTGGCAGAAAACACTAATCTTTCTGAAATGCATTTGCCTTTTTTACAATTTATTGGAAATCTTTCTACCACAGGTAAAATAACTGCTAAAACATTTTATAATATGCCAGGATGGGTAGCACATCATAATTCAGACATTTGGGCCATGTCCAACCCTGTGGGCAATTTTGGCAATGGAGATCCTGTTTGGGCCAATTGGGCCATGGGTGGTACTTGGGCCTCGACGCATCTTTGGGAACATTATTTATATACTCAAGACCAAAACTTTTTAGAAAAAAATGCTTATCCAATAATGCGTGGTGCGGCAGAATTTTGTTTGGCTTGGTTGGTACCCGACAGTAGTGGTCAATTGATTACTTCTCCCTCCACTTCTCCAGAAAATACTTTTAAAATGCCCAGTGGTTTTGTAGGGTCCACCTTTTTTGGAGGCACGGCTGATTTAGCCATGATTAGAGAATTATTTATAGACATTCTTGCCGCTCAAAAAGTTTTAAAAAATGACAATGAGTTTGCAGGTAAAATTAATACGGCATTAAATAATTTACATGGCTATCAAGTAGGCAAGGCGGGTAATTTACAAGAATGGTATTATGATTGGGAAGACAGCGAACCCAAACATCGTCATCAATCACATTTGTATGGATTGTTTCCAGGTAACCATGTGACAGTAGATAAAACACCTTCGATAGCCGCTGCGGCCAAAAAAACTTTAGAAATTAAAGGAGATGAAACCACTGGATGGTCCAAAGGATGGAGAATCAATTTATGGGCAAGATTAAAAGACGGAGACCATGCCTATAAAATGTATCGTGAATTATTAAAATATGTACCTCCAGATGAAACTAAAGAAAATTACACGAATTCGGGCGGTACTTATCCTAATTTATTAGATGCGCATCCTCCTTTTCAAATAGATGGCAATTTTGGCGGCGCGGCTGCGGTGGCTGAAATGTTGGTCCAGTCTAATTCAGAATACATTGAATTGTTGCCTGCGCTACCCAAGGCCTGGCCTTCAGGCGCGGTAAAAGGACTAAAAACCAGAGGTAATTTTGAAATTGAGATGAGCTGGAATGCGGGTCAAGTGACCCAGCTGAAAATAAAATCATCCACTCAAGCAAATGCCAAGGTGCTGATGAATGGCAAAATGCAAATCATCAAAACAAGTAAATAAAACAGAATTAAACCTAGGAGTAAGTAACTTTAAAAAAACAAGTAACTCATGTCATTGATTTTGGGACGTTCTGAATTTGGAGATCCTGCCAATAAAGGCAAGGTACTATCGGTGAGCGAGGCCAATGATTTATTTACCAGCTGGGTATTGAATCCTAAATTGCAATTGCATATGAAGCAGGTGGCTCATTTAATGAAATGTTGGGCCAAAGAAATAGAAAATTCAAATGAACAAGATCAATGGCGTTGGGAAATGGCAGGGCTATTGCATGACGCCGATTGGGATCAATGGCCCGATCAACATTGTAAAAAAATAATCGAATACTTAGAAGCAAAACATATAGATCCTGAAATTATTAGAGCCATAGCTTCTCATGGTCCTGTACATTTTGGCGTAGAGCCCATCACGCAGATGGATAAGATGCTGTATGCCTTTGATGAACTTTCCGGTTTAATGCATGCCTATTCTTTAATGCGCCCCGAAGGCTATAAGGGCATGGAATTAAAAGGGGCTAAAAAAAGAATCAAAGACAAAGCCTTTGCTGCCAATGTTTCTAGAGAAGATATCGACGACGCTTGTAAAAGAGCCAATATTGAATTGGATAGACTGATTCAATTTATTATAGATAGACAAGCCCTTGTTGTTTAGATTTTAAACCAGACATTTTTAAATCAATTTTTTAATCTTATTCCCATGCGTAAAATTATTATTGCCCTTGTATGTATTGTAAGCAATTATTGTATGGTGGCTGCACAAACAGTACCTAGTCCTAAATCACATTTTGGTTTTGCCATTGGTGATAATTATCAGTTGGCTAGTTTTACGCAAACCGAAGCCTATTTAAAAAAAGTAGCAGCCGTTTCTAAAAAAGTAAAACTACAAGTGATAGGTCAAACAGAAGAAGGACGCAATCAATACATGATGATTGTTTCTGATCCAAGTAACTTAGCGAATCTTGAAAAATACAAAACGATTGCTCAAAAATTAGCCCATGCCGAAAATATATCTGTAGAAGAAGCTAAGCGCATGTCCAAAGAAGGTAAAGCCGTGGTATGGATTGACGGTGGATTGCATGCGACAGAAGTAGTGGGTATTCATCAATGGATTGAATCAATGTATCAAATCATTACAAGAGAAGATGAAGAAACCAAACGCATTTTAAAATCCACGATTATATTATTCGTACATGCCAATCCTGATGGACAAGAATTGGTTTCGAATTGGTATATGCGTAATGCAGATACTTTAAAAAGATCCACTTCTAATTTGCCCCGCTTATATGAAAAATATATTGGGCATGACAACAACAGAGATTTTTTTATGACCAATATGTCGGAGTCCAAAAACATGAGTCGTCAACAATATATTGAATGGATGCCTCAAGTATTGTATAATCACCATCAAACAGGTCCTCCAGGTTCGGTGGTGGCAGGCCCTCCTTACCGTGATCCATTTAATTATGTTTATGATCCTTTACTAGTTACAGGCATTGATGCATTGGGTGCTGCCATGAGTAGTCGTTTGAATGCCGAAAGCAAACCAGGCTATACCATGAAAGGAGGTTCGGTGTATTCTACTTGGTGGAACGGAGGTTTAAGAACCACGGCATATTACCACAATATCATTGGACTATTGACTGAAATTATTGGCAATCCTACTCCATCTACTATACCACTAGTACCACAAAGATTGATTCCAAATAGTGCAACACCTTATCCGATTACTCCTCAAAAATGGTATTTTAAAAATTCGATTGATTATTCTATTTCTTTAAACTATGCCGTATTAAATTATGCGGCTAGATATAAAGATGAATTGTTGATGAATATTTATACCATGGGCAGGCATAGCATTGAAGCAGGCAGCAAAGACAGTTGGACCCTATCCCCTAAAAAATCAGACTTAATAACTGAATTGTTTAAAGCAGATAAAAAAGAAGGCAAATCAGATACCATCCCTCAAGTCTATTATGATAAGGTATATAAAAACCCAAGTTTCAGAGACCCAAGAGGCTATATCCTACCGATTACACAATCTACAACCGCCATTACCTTTATTAATATTTTAATTCAAAGTGGTATTAAGATTGAAAAAGCAACTGCTTCATTTACAGTGAATGGAAAAAATTATCCAGCTGGCTCCTATATTGTAAAAACCAATCAAGCTTTTAGACCTCATGTATTGGATATGTTTGAACCACAGGATCATCCCAATGATTTCTTATATCCAGGCGGTCCTCCAGTAAGACCTTATGATGCAGCAGGATGGACGCCTGCTTTTACTATGGGTATTGAGTTTGATAGAATCTTAGAAGATTTCAACGGACCCTTTGAAACCATTCCTTATGGCCAAATACAAAAATCAATAGGGCGTATTAACAAGCCAACAAAAGAATGGGTGGGCTATACTTTTCCGACCAATGAAAACGCAGCCTATATCGCAGTGAATGAATTTTTAAGCACAGGCGTGGAAGTTTTTAAAAATAAGGATCTATATTTTGTAGCGAGCAATAAAAATATAGATGCACAAATAGAAAAATTAAGCGAAGCGCAAGGTATTAGATTTACTACAGTCAATAATAAGCCAGAGGGCATGAACGATAAAGTGAATGCACAAAGAATTGCATTGTGGGATAAATATGGTGGATCTATTTCTTCTGGTTGGGTAAGATGGATTTTTGAAAACTACCATTTCCCTTTTAAATTAATTTATCCTAAACAAATTGATGCGGGTGGTTTAAGAGAACAGTATGATGTAATTGTTTTTGTGGAAGGAGCCATTCCTTCTGTAAAGGCCGAAGCGCCTTCTCCATACGAAGACAAAGAACCAGTAACAGAAGAAATTCCAACTGAGTTTCAATATATGTTGGGAAAAATCAACAAAGAAAAATCAATTCCTGCTTTAAATGAATTTTTACAAAAAGGTGGAAAAATTATTGCCATTGGATCCAGTGCAAATTTGGCCTATCATTTAAATCTACCTGTTAAAAATGCCTTGGTAGAAATGGTAGCCGGCAAAGAAAAAGTTTTACCTGGTGAAAAATTTTATATTCCAGGAAGCGTCATGCAAATAACATTAGACAATGAATACAAGGCCAATTGGGGTATGAATAAAAATGCAGATGTATATTTTAGTGCAAGTCCTGTATTTAAATTATTGCCAGATGCCATTGCACATAAAGAAGTGGTTCCCTTGGCTTGGTATGCCAGTGACAAAACGCTAAGAAGTGGCTGGGCATTCGGACAAGCCTATTTGCAAGACGGTATTGCTGCCTTTGAAGCCAAAGTGGGCGCTGGCAAGCTTTTCGTGTATGGTCCGGAAATTACTTTCAGAGGACAAACACATGGTAATTATAAAATGCTATTCAATCAATTGTATCAATAAGTCAACTAAAACTTTAAAGTTTCAGGTAAATATTTTTTGACCAAGGCTTTGTAATAGGGTTGTAATTCTGTCCAACTTTTTTGATTTGGATTTTTTGAATACAAATCATAAGGGTTGAATAATTTTACCCATTTGAACATTGCATGATCATGCTCGTCCATTAAATGCGCATAAGCATTTTCACGGTGTTGCGCATAAAAAGAATGATAACGCAACATATATAAGCCCTCTTCAGGTAAATAATCTTTCATCATATGATAGACATATTCATCATGTCCCCAACTCATGTGCACATTTTTTAAACCACAATTGGGTGCATAGACACCAAATTTTTGACTGTATATTTCGTGGCCAAAATCAGGATTGTTTTTAAAAAATTCCGGATATACAATTTTATCTGAATAGGCACAACCTACTGGAAAGGTATCTCCTACTACTGACCATTGTGGTTCTCCAAACAAACAAAGTACTTTGCCCATATCGTGAATCAATCCTACCAATACCATCCAATCTGGATGTCCATCATTTCTAATGGCTTCTGAAGTTTGCAATAAATGTTGCATTTGATCTAAGTCGGTATCTGGATCTGAATCATCCACCAGTTCATTTAAAAAATCAAAGGCATTCCAAATAGGCATTTCCTTTTTATTGAACTGTAAAAAGTCGGTCTTTTTACGCAGCACAAAATCATAAGATTGAAATTGATGGTTCAATCTATAAAATTCTTTTACTGTATCTCTTTCTTCAGCAGCATAATTTCTAAATGCTTCTGTTTCTTTATTGGTGGCGATGGCATTAGGGTCTGGATATCTATTTAATATATCCATTTCCCATTCGTCTAAATTGGCAAGTGGATTATTGCTATCCACTTGTTTCTTATTGTTGTTTGACATAGCCTTGATGATTTGATCTATTAAAAATCGTCTTTTTTTATAAAATTGTCAAATTTTACTACCAAAATACCGTGTAAAGCGCTGCTAAAATGCCAATGATTACCACCGATCCAACCACAAATTCGGGGCTTACTTTAAACATTGCCAGATCCACTTCTATTGCTTTTGAGTTATTTTCTTTTTTAGGATTGGACAAGCTTATAATTATCATCACCAGTACAATCAGTCCAAAAGTAATGGACATCCTATCTAGGAATGGAAAATTTGGGAAAGCATTATTGGTCCAGTTGGGTAAAAACTTTAACACCGTTGAAATAGGAATGGTTAACAATGCACCTGCAAGCGCTGCAGCAGAATTGGTGCGTTTCCAATAAAAGCCCAATAAGAAAATAGCGAGTACACCTGGTGCTATAAACCCAACGTATTCTTGAATAAATTGATAAGCCTGATCTAAGGAACGAAGTGCAGGGGTTACCATGGCTGCCACCAACATGCTAATAATTACCACCCATCTTCCAATCAAGACTATTTTTTTATCAGAAGCATTTTTATTGATGAATTTTTTATAAATGTCTAATGAAAAAATAGTGGAGATACTATTTGCCTTCCCTGCTAAGGAAGCTACAATGGCCGCAGTGAGTGCTGCAAAAGCAACTCCTTTTAATCCAGGAGGTAATAAATTCATTAAAGTAGGATAAGCATGATCCGGTTTGAGGATGCCTTGGCTGTCGGACATTTCTGCTTGAAACAATCCCTTTTGATGTAGTACATACATGGCAATGCCAGGCAATACCGCAATGATGGGAATAAGTAATTTTAAAAAGGCAGCAAACAAAATTCCTTTACGCGCAGTTTTTAAATCTGCGCCCAAGGCCCTTTGTACAATGTATTGGTTACATCCCCAATACGCTAAATTATTCACCATCATGCCACCAATCAATACAGAGAGTCCTGGTAATTCCGGATAATATTTATTGGACTTATCAAAGATCATATGAAAATGAGAGGGTGCTTCTCTTTTTAAAACGGCTAGCCCCTGTAGTATATTACCTCCATAACCATATTGTTTAGACAATAAAGAAATAGCTAAATAAGTAGTGACCAAGCCGCCAATAATTAAAACAATTACTTGTATCACGTCGGTATAGCCAATTACTTTCATGCCGCCTAAAGTAACAATCACTGCAAACAAACTTAATCCAATGATGCTGGCTTCAAAACTTATATTGGTAATTGAGGAAATGGCCAAGGCGCCTAAATAAATAATGGAGGTTAAATTCACAAACACATAAACCAATAACCAAAATACGGCCATGATGGTACTTACCGTATCGTTGTATCTTTTAGAAAGAAACTGCGGCATGGTAAATATTTTATTCTTCAAATAAAT
>CAINEG010000265.1 GCA_903847655.1 uncultured Bacteroidota bacterium | reverse complement strand
TGCCCATGCCTGCTGCTGCTGCAAAATTGATGAGCTCCGTTGGTAAATATTTTTGTTCCGTACCATAGATTAAACCAGCCATAAAACAATCCCCACTACCCACCGTATTGATTACATTTTCTGTAGGGTGAATTTTGGAAATATAAACTTGATTATCCTGATGCATTAATCCATAATATTCTTTTTCAAGCCTAAAAGTGTAGGCAATGCATTTCGCTTTGGGATACAAGGCACTCAGTTGACGCATACTTTCCAATGCAGCTTCATTCAAGGCTTCCTTAGTACAACCCATACTATTTGCTACAGCCGATTTAATACCTAGCATCACTTCCACTGACCATAGATTGCCCATAATATAAGTAGCATGTTTGACTAGTGCGGGCATTACTTGTAAAGGGGTTTTTCCATATTGCCATAATTTTGGTCGGTAATTTAAATCGATAGAAATGGGTATGCCCATTGCAGTGGCCGCTTCCAAGGCATCTAGACAAAGATCGGTAGCCGATTGGGATAAAGAGGCAGATATGGCAGTGATATGGAACCAACCAATCCCTTGCAGATGTTTGGCCCAATCCATTGAACCCTTTTGTAAACAAGAAAAGGAAGAATCTTTTCGATCAAAAACAACAGCAGCATTTTTCATGTCCTTGCCTTGGGCTAAATAAAACACTCCTATTCTATCACCGGAATATTGTATGGAAGAAGTATCAATATTTTTTGAAGCCAAATAACTAGCAATGGTATTGGATAAAAAATTAGCAGGCATGGCAGTGCCATAAGCCACTGGCATGCCCCAATTGGCCAAGGCTGAGCTTACATTTAATTCAGCACCGCCTAAATAAAAGGGCATATTTTGTTCCCCAATAAATGCTGGATCCCCCGAGGGTGAAAAATGCAATAAAATTTCTCCAAAACAAAATACTTTAACCATGGCTATACATTAAAATATTTTTTTGCATTATAGTAACAAATGTCTTGTATCATTTTACCCACCCAGGCTGCATCATTAGGTACAATGCCCGCCACCATTTCTTTGGCCAATAAATTGCAAAGTATTCTTCTAAAATATTCATGCCTTGAGTAAGATAAAAAGCTTCTACTGTCGGTAGTCATACCTACAAAAGTGGACAATAGCCCCATGGTCGATAAGGCATTGATTTGTTGCTCCATCCCTTGTTTTTGATCCAAGAACCACCAAGCTGCGCCAAACTGAACCTTCCCTTTAACCCCCGCTTCATTAAAATTGCCACACATCGTAGCAAACACTTCATTGTCTGCTGCATTGGAATTGTACAAAATAGTTTTAGCCAATTGACCTGCATTTTCTAAAGTATTTAAAAAATTAGACAAGTTCACTGCTTGAGGATAATCGCCCATTGAATCTGACCCTGCATCGGCGCCTAATTGTTTTTGTAGCGCTGAATTATTGTTTCTGATGGCGCCTAAATGAAATTGTTGCACCCAACCATTTTTAAAATACATTTTAGACAAGGCCAACAAGACTACCCCCGCAAATTGATCTGCATCGTCAAAACTACTTGCTTTTTTATTTTGCATAAAAGCTTCAAAAGCTACCTCTAATTCCTTTGAAGATTTACAGTTGGCCGGCATATGAATCAAACCATGATCGGCAATTTTGCAACCATTTTCATTAAAGTAAGCCACTCTATTTTTTAGCGCGGCCAATAAAGTGGATAAGGAAACAATTTTAATTTTACTCGCCCCTTCAAGCTCCTTGATATAGCTTTTAAAAGCAATGGCATTTTGTATGTTTAACACTTTATCTGGTCTAAAGGTAGGCAGCACTTTAATAGAAAATTTCTCTTTGGCCAATTGCTGATGGTATTTTAAATCATCACAAGGGTCATCTGTGGTGCCCACAAGTTCTACTTTGTACTTGCTTAATATCCCTCTAGCACTTAAGTACTTTTTCTGTAATTGCTTATTTGCATTTTTATAAACAGCAGCCGCATTGTTTTCGTTTAAATAGGCATCAATACCAAAAGTATTTTTTAATTCCATCAAGGACCAATGAAAAAGTGGATTGCGCAATGTTTGCGGCAAAGCTTTTGCCCAGGCAGTAAATTTTTGTTCATTGGTTGCATTACCAGAAATTGATTTTTCGGGCACGCCCAATGCACGCATGGCCCTCCATTTGTAATGATCTCCTTTTAGCCAAATATCAGTGATGGTTTTGAAATTTCTATCTTGTGCAATGTCTTTAGCAGATAAATGATTGTGGTAATCTATAATGGGTAAATCTGCTGCATAATTTTGATACAATTGCAAAGCCAATTTACTTTCTAATAAAAAAGAAGCATTAACGATGGTATTGCTTTTTGAAATAGCCATAGAATTATTTTTTATTCCTTATTTGTTTTACTTCTTAATATACCTAATTCTAAGCCTCTTAATTCTGCCAATCCCCTTAATCGTCCAATGGCTGAATAACCAGGCTGTGTTGTTTTTTTCAAATCATCCAACATTTGGTGTCCATGATCGGGACGCATAGGAATACTTGTTTTTCTTTGTTGCATGAGCTCCACCACTTCTTTGATGACCGCATACATGTCCACATCCCCTTCTAAATGATTCTCTTCATAAAAATCACCTAACTCATTTCTTTTGGTGCTTCTTAAATGCAAAAAATTGATCCTGTCTCCAAATTGTTTGACCATGGCAGGCAAATCATTGTCTGCCCTCACCCCAAAGGAACCCGTGCAAAAACATAAGCCATTGCTTAAGGAAGGCACTGCAGCAAAAATGGCTTCCAAATCTGCAGCAGTACTTACAACTCTTGGTAAACCCAAAATTGGAAATGGTGGATCATCGGGATGAATGACCAGCTTCACCCCAGCGGATTCAGCCACAGGAACAATGGCTTTTAAAAAATGAATTAAATTATTTCTTAACTCAGTAGCACCAATACCCTCGTAAGTTTTTAAAGTAGCCTTGAATTGTTCTAAGGAAAAACTTTCCTCACTGCCTGGCAAGCCTTTAATAATATTGTTTTGAATGCTTATTTTTTCTGCTTCCGACCAACTTTCAAATTTATTTTTCGCCAATTCAATTTGTGCATGGGAATATTCTTTTTCAGCGTCCTCTCTTTTTAAGATAAATAAATCAAAAGCAATCAAAGCAGCATAGTCAAAATGCAAGGCCAATGAACCATCGGGCATGGGCAATGCCAAATTAGTTCTGGTCCAATCCATCACAGGCATAAAATTATAAGTCACAATGTGTATGCCACATGCACTTAAATTTTGAATGCTTTGTTTGTAATTATCAATATGCTTTTTAAAATCGCCGCTTTGTGTTTTGATGGATTCATGCACAGGAATGCTTTCCACCACGGACCATTTTAAGTCCATGGATTCGATTAAATTTTTTCTTGTAATAATTTCCTCCATGGTCCAAATAGCCCCATTGGCAATATGATGCAAGGCTGTAACCACGCCTGTGCAACCTGCTTGTTTGATGTCCGCTAAACTAACAGGATCCTTTGGTCCATACCAACGCATGGTTTGCTCCATGGCAAACCCCGTTGATTGATAGGAAAGAAAAGTTGCACTCATATAAAAGAATTAAACGCCTGAATTAATGGTAAAACCTCCATCCACGCCAATGTCCATCCCTGTTACAAATTTAGAAGCGTCACTCAACAACCAAATCAAGGCCCCAATTAATTCCTCTGGCTGACCAAATCTTTTGAATGGTGTATTTTTTATAATCAAGCCTCCTCTCTCTGTTAAAGAGCCATCTTCATTGGTCAATAAATTCTTATTTTGTTTAGTCAGAAAAAAACCAGGCATAATGGAATTAATTCTTACTGCATCTCCATAACGATTGGCCATTTCAACTGCAAACCATTTAGTATACATATCAATGGCCGCCTTGCCCATACTATAGCCCAACCCTCTAGTTACAGTTCGTTTTGCATTCACCGATGAAATGTTAACAATACTACCCGCACCTGTTTTGGCAATTTCAGGACCAAAAACTTGAACAGGAAGTACCGTACCCCAAACATTCAATTCCATGGTTTTTTTCATGCCCTCTATATTCATTGTAAAAATATCTTCTTTAGGAGATAAAATTCCTTCAGGCATATTGCCCCCTGCTCCATTGACCAAACCATCGATGCGGCCATATTTTTCAACAATGGTATTTTTGGCCTTTATTAAATCTGCTTCTTGCAATACATTGGCTGCAACAAAAAATGCTTCTTGCCCTTTGTCTTTTATAGCGGCTACTCTTTCCTTCCCTATACTTTCATTTTGACCAATCAATACCACTTTAGCCCCCTGGCCTGCCAGGGCATGCACAAAGCTTCCTCCTAATACACCTGTACCTCCGGTGACAACGATTACTTTGTCTTTGATTGAAAATAATTCCATTTTTTCGAGTGCTTGTATTTTTAATTAACTCTGCCTAGGCTTTAAGCAAATATCTTCCTGTAAATTAATTATAAAAATCCATCTTATGCAAGATTTCGACCGTAAATACACAGGCCTTAAATAATTCAACAATTAGTGCCTATTTTTGTTAATAGTATATGAATAAAATTGTAATTGCCATCACAGGCGCCAGTGGCGCTATTTACGCTAAATGCTTATTGGATTGTTTAAGCCAAATGACCGACCAATTTGAGGCGGTGGGCATTGTCATGAGTGATAATGCAAAGACTGTTTGGGAGACAGAATTAGGCAATCAAAACTATACCAATTACCCTTTTACATTTTACCAAAAAAACGATTTTAATGCCCCCTTTGCCTCCGGATCGGCGCAATATAATTGCATGATCGTCGTCCCCTGCAGCATGGGTACCTTGGGCCGTATTGCTAGTGGTATGAGTGATGATTTAGTGACCAGGGCTGCCGATGTTATTTTAAAAGAAAGAAGAAAACTAATTTTAGTGGCTAGAGAAACTCCTTATAATTTAATTCATATTAAAAATATGGAGACCGTGACATTAGCAGGTGGTATTATTTGTCCGGCCACCCCAAGTTTTTATAGTAAGCCTCAAACCATTGAAGAACTGGCTTATACAGTAGTGCACCGCATACTAGACTTAGCTGGATTAAAAGCAGTAGGTTATCGTTGGGGGAATAATTAGACTAATAAAATGTTGTGTATAAAAAAAGGCCCCCTAATTTAGGAGGCCTTTTTAATGCTATGCTAAGACTTAATCTTCTTTAGGTTCTTTAGGTGCCTTGGGCGCTTTTTCTTTTTCCTTTTTTTGTAAAGTAAAAACCAGCTTCCCATTTTCTTTATCTAAATCACCCATTAATGTATCACCTTCTTTAACGCTATGGTTTAAGATTTCTTCTGCTAGAGGATCTTCGATGTATTTTTGAATGGCTCTGTGCAAAGGTCTTGCGCCAAATTGAACATCATAGCCTTTGTCTGCAATAAATCCTTTGGCCTCTTCAGATAAAACTAAGTTCAATCCTAAATTCACCAAACGACTCA